>LNEA01000395.1 GCA_001464855.1 Rhizobiales bacterium Ga0077530 | reverse complement strand
CTGATTCAGGAACGGGCGACGCTCAAGGCTCTGATCGAGACAGGTCTCGACGTCGCGAACGCGCTTCAGGCGCTGGTGTCCGAGTTCAAGAAGTACAAATCCGAGCCAGCCTGACAGCGCACGGGCGCCAGCGGCCGGGCCATTGCTGCCATTGGATGTCTGCGCCAAATCAAAGCCGTTGGCGCAGATCGCGGGCACATATCGCGGTATAACCTACCGGGAATCCGGATTCAGGCCCAGCAGATCGATCCCAAGGACCCTCAGGATGGCATCCTACAGCCTGCGCCACGTGCTGATTGCCGGTGCCCTTGCCGCCGCCGTAGTTGCTGCGATCGTCTGGTGGTTCGTCGCGTCGCGTCCACAGGTGACGGTTGTCAAGCCGATGCGGGGCGACGCCGCCGAAGTCGTCTATGCGACCGGAGTGGTGGAACCGCAGCAGTGGGCCAAGGTGTCCTCGCTGCAAAGGAAGCGCATCCTCGAGCACTGCAATTGCGAGGGCAAGACGGTGAAGCGCGGCGATGTCCTGGCGCGTCTTGAGGATGGCGCCGAACGCGCACTGTTGCGCGAGCTCGAAGCACGCCGCGAGCGCACCCAGGAGGAGGCGCAGCGGCTCGAAGGGCTGGTCGAGCGCAACGTGACGACGCGCGTGACCTATGACGAGAAGCTGACGCAGCTGCGCGAGCAGGACGCGCGCATCGCGGCGCAGAAGGATCGGATCAACGACTTGGTGTTGCGCGCACCGATGGACGGCGTCGTGCTGCGGCGCGACGGCGAAGTCGGCGAGATCGCCGGCATCAACGCAACCGACATTCTCTTCTGGATCGAGGACATCATCAAGACGCGGCTCGGCATGAACGTGCTGCTTCGGCATGAAGGCCTCGCCGGCGCGCCGCTGCCCGCAACGCTCTCAGAAACTACGCCAAAGGGCGACCCGGCGACCAAGACCTTCCGCGTCTACTTCGCGCTCCCCGGCGACACGCCTCTCAGGATCGGCATGAGCGTCGAAGCCAACATCATCGTCCGCGAAGTCAAGGGCGCGCTGCTGGTCCCGATCGAGGCCGTTGCCGACGGCCACGTGCTGGAGGTGCGTGGCGGTCGCGTCCACCGGGTTGCGGTCAAGACCGGCATCCGGGGGGCGCGGATGGTCGAGATCCTCGCCCAATGCGGCCCTGCGCGATGGCGCGCGCGTCCGTGTCCAGAGCGCGAGCCCCGTGCCATGAGGCTGATGCTCTCGATCGCCCTCACACACGTCCTGAGCCGCGTCAGGCAGTCGCTCGTCGGCATGCTCGGCGTCGCGACCGGTGTCGGATTCTCGGTGATGATGGCCGCGCTGATGGAAGGCTCTCAACGCGATTTTGTCGACCAGCTCATCGATACCATGCCGCACATCACCGTGACCGACGAACGACGCAGCCCGCCCGTACAGCCGGCGACGCTCGTCTATGACGCAATCGCCATCCACGGGCTCAGTACGCCGGTCATCAGGCCGGGCATCAAGAACCCGCTGGCGATTACGTCAACACTCGAGTCGTGGTTGCCGGGTGCGATCGCGCCGTCCGCCGTGTCCAAGGCGATCGTGCGCTTCGCCGGTCGCGACATCGCCGCCAACGTCACCGGCATCGATCCGCGTCGCGAGATCAAAGTGTCCAAGCTTCCCAGCCAGATCCGGCAGGGCACCCTTGACGATCTCTACAAGGCCTCGAACGCGATCATCCTCGGCGATCGGCTCGCCACCAAGATCGGGGCGCGGGTTGGCAATACCGTGGTCCTGGTGGCGGGCAATGGTCAGCTCATGTCGTGCACGGTCGTCGGGCTGTTGCGCACGGGCATTGCCCAGGTGGACGAGACGCAGACCTACACGCTACTCAAGACGGCGCAGATCCTGGCCGCACAGACGGGCCTCGTGAACGCGATCCGCATCAAGGTGCGCGATGTCCTTGACGCCCGCACAATCGCCTCGCGCGTCGAGAGCGAGACCGGATACAAAGCCGTATCCTGGCAGGAGGCCAACGAGGATCTGCTCTCGGCGCTCCAGATCCGCAACTTCATCATGTACACGGTGGTCGGCGCGATCCTGCTCGTCGCCTCGTTTGGAACCTACAATATCATCTCGACGATCACGCACGAAAAGACGCGCGACATCGCAATCCTGAAGTCGCTCGGCTTCACGCGCGCGATGGTGCAGCGGATTTTTCTCGTCGAAGCGCTGGCGATCGGCGTCGCTGGGATGCTCGGCGGATGGGTACTCGGCTATTTCTTGTCGCTCGGCCTCGGCACCGTCGAGATCCGTACACCGTTCGCGGACGCGACGCGCCTGCCGATCTATTTCTCGCCGCTCCATTACCTGCTCGCGGGCGGTGTCGCGCTGACGGCCTCCGCGATCGCCGGCTATATGCCAGCGCGAAAGGCGGCGCGCGTGCAGCCCGTCGACATCATCCGGGGCGCGTCATGACCGTTGGGGAAGAGGGCGCGCCGTTGATCGAAATGCGCGGCGTCACCAAGGTGATCGAGGGCGTCGTGCCGGTCACGCTGGTGAAAGAGATCGATCTCGCCATCCGACCCGGCGAGTTCGTCGCCGTCACCGGCCCATCGGGATCAGGGAAAAGTTCGCTCCTCTACCTGCTCGGCCTGCTCGACCTGCCGACCTCAGGCGAGGTGCTCATTCAAGGCCGAAGCACCGGCAGCATGGACGAAGCAGCACGGGCGCGCGCGCGTCTCTCGCTTCTCGGCTTCGTGTTCCAGTTCCATTTTCTGCTGCCCGAGTTCTCGGCCCTCGACAACGTACTGCTGCCGATGCGGGCGCTCGGCGCGCTCGAGGCAGACGCGATGAGGGAGCGCGCCTCGGGCCTGCTCGGCTCTCTTGGACTCGCCGAACATGCCCACAAGTTGCCGGAACAGATGTCGGGTGGACAACGCCAGCGCGTCGCGATCGCGCGTGCGCTCGCGAACAACCCCCAGGTCATTCTTGCGGATGAGCCGACAGGCAATCTCGACACCGCATCCAGCCGGCAGGTGCTCGGGATCTTCCGCAAGCTGGTCGACGAAACACACCGCGCGGTGGTGATCGTCACGCACGACATGGAACTCGCCGCCCAGGCCGACCGCCACGTGCGCATTGTCGATGGCAAGCTTGTCGCGCCGTAAGGACAGCGATCGCGCCCGCCAGCTCAGCTCTTCTTGTGGTCGCGCATCAGTTCGACGAAGCGGTCGAACAGGTAGTGGCTGTCCTCGGGGCCGGGCGACGCTTCCGGATGATGCTGGACCGAGAACACTGGCTTGTCCTTGAGGCGGATGCCGCAATTGGTGCCGTCGAAAAGCGACACATGCGTTTCCTCGACGCTCGCGGGCAGCGTCTCGCGATCGACGGTGAAGCCGTGGTTCATCGAGACAATTTCGACCTTGCCGGTGGTGTTGTCCTTCACCGGATGGTTGGCGCCGTGATGGCCCTGGTGCATCTTCCGCGTCTTACCGCCAACTGCGAGGCCAAGCATCTGGTGGCCTAGGCAGATGCCGAACATCGGCAGGCCCGACGCGACGAGTTTCTTGATTTCGGGCACCGCGTATTTGCCGGTCGCCGCCGGATCGCCGGGGCCGTTGGCGAGAAATACACCGTCGGGCTTGCGCGCGAGAATGTCCTCAGCCGTCGCCTGCGCCGGCACCACGGTCACGCGGCAGCCGGCGTTGGCGAGACAGCGCAGGATGTTGCGCTTGAGACCATAGTCGACCGCGACAACGTGAAACTCTGGATTCTCCTGGCGCGCGTAGCCCTTGTTCCAGACCCAGCGCAGCTCATCCCACGTATAGCTCTGCCCGGTCGTCACATCCGGCACGAGATCCATGCCGTCGAGACCCGGCCATGCGCGAGCTTCAGCCTTCAGCGCGTCGATATCGAAGGTGCCATCGGGGCTATGCGCGATGACGCCGTTGGGCATGCCCTGCTCGCGGATGCGTGCGGTGAGCGCCCGCGTGTCGACCTCGCAGATGGCGATGATGCCGCGCGCTTTGAGCCACTGGTCGAGCGTCTCGATCGCACGATAGTTGGAGGGCGCTGAAATCGTGGCCCTCAGCACGCAGCCGCGCGCGCCGGCCCGCGAGGCGAGGTTCGTCGTCTCGGTATCGTCTGCGTTGGCCCCGACGTTGCCGATGTGCGGAAATGTGAACGTGATGATCTGCCCGGCGTAGGACGGGTCGGTCAGGATCTCCTGATAGCCGGTCATCGCGGTGTTGAAGCACACTTCGCCGACGGCCGTGCCGACCGCGCCAAGCCCGCGTCCCGAGATCACCGAACCGTCGGCCAGCACCAGACGGGCCGTCATCGGCTTCAGCGCCCAGGCATCGGCCTTCCCAGCGTTTGCAGCAGTGCTCATCGGCGTTGTTCCGCGGCGCATCAGCTCTCAAAACGCGAGCCTTCGGCTCTTTAGTAAACGCGAGCCTTCGGCTCGACATACTTCATCTCGTTCGTCAGCGTGTACGTGTGAACTGGACGGTAGTCGATGCGGACCTGGCACTTTGCGTCGTCGGCCCAGGTCAGCGTGTGCTTCATCCACTCCTTGTCGTCGCGGTCCGGATAGTCTTCGCGAGCATGCGCGCCGCGGCTTTCCTGGCGATTGTTGGCGCTGATCATGGTCACGGCAGCCTGTGAAATCAGGTTGTCGTATTCCATCGTCTCGATCAGGTCCGAGTTCCAGATCAGCGACCGATCCGTCACGGAAATATCGGCGGTTTCCTTCCAGATCTCGACGATCTTGTCCGCGCCTTCCTGGAGCACGGGTCCATCACGGAACACCGCGCAGTTCGTCTGCATGAGCCGCTGCATCTTGTTGCGAAGCGCTGCCGTCGTCTGACCGCCCTTGGCGTTGCGGAAGCGTTCGAGCCGCGACAGCGCGAGGTCGGCCGCATCCTTCGGCAGGTCCTGATGAGCGCTTCCTGCTTCGGTGGTCTCGGCCGCCTTGAGGCCGGCGGCGCGGCCGAACACGACGAGATCGATCAGCGAGTTCGAGCCGAGCCGGTTGGCACCGTGCACCGAAACGCACGCCGCCTCGCCGATCGCCATCAGGCCGGGGACGACGTGATCGGGGTTGCCGCCTTTGAGCGTCAGCACCTCGCCATGATAGTTCGTGGGTATGCCGCCCATGTTGTAGTGGACGGTCGGCAGCACTGGGATCGGCTGGCTGTGAATGTTGACGCCGGCGAAAACCTTGGCGCTCTCGGTGATGCCCGGGAGACGTTCCGCCAGGATCTTGGGATCGAGATGGTCGAGGTGGAGGTAGATGTGGTCCTTCATCGGGCCGACACCGCGACCTTCGCGGATTTCAATCGTCATCGACCGCGAAACGACGTCGCGCGAGGCGAGATCCTTCACGTGCGGCGCGTACCGCTCCATGAAGCGCTCGCCGTTGGCATTGGTGAGATAGCCGCCCTCGCCGCGTGAACCCTCGGTGATGAGAACACCGGCGCCATAAATGCCCGTCGGGTGAAACTGCACGAACTCCATGTCCTGCAGCGGCCGTCGCCGGTGCAGGTGTGCGCCGACGTGCACGAGAAGTACGCGCGCCCATAACCGCCGGTCGCCAGGATCGTCTTCTTGGCGCGGAAGCGATGGATCGTGCCGTCCTCGAGGCACAGCGCGATGACGCCGCGGCAGGTGCCATCGGCATCCATGATCAGGTCGATCGCGAAGTATTCGATGAAGAATTCCGCGGAGTGGCGAAGCGATTGACCGTAGAGCGTGTGCAGCATGGCGTGGCCGGTGCGGTCGGCGGCGGCGCAGGTGCGCTGCGCCGGTGGGCCCTCGCCGAACTCGGTTGTCATACCGCCGAACGGGCGCTGGTAGATGCGGCCATCCTCGGTGCGGCTGAACGGAACACCATAGTGCTCCAAGATACTCGATCGCGTCCTGGTCGCCGAGCCAGTCGGCGCCCTTGACGGTGTCGTACATGTGCCAGCGCCAGTCATCCTTGCCCATGTTGCCGAGCGAGGCCGCGACGCCACCCTGCGCGGCGACAGTGTGCGAGCGCGTCGGGAACACCTTCGTGATGCACGCGGTCTTGAGGCCGGCTTCGGCGCAGCCGAGCGTGGCGCGCAGACCGGCACCGCCGGCGCCGACGACGATGACATCGTAGGTGTGGTCCGTGGTCGCGTAGGCCTTACCGTTGAGCGCAGGCTTGGCGACACCGTTGGCTTGTGCGTTCATGGTCGTTCCTCAGCCCCCGAAACCCAGCTTCAACACCGCCAGAATGCACGTCGCGCCGATCGCGATGGCGAAAAACGTGTTCGCCATCAGCGCCACGACTTTTGCGCCTTCCGAATGGATGTAGTCCTCGATCACCGTCTGCATCCCGAGTCGCATGTGGATGACGCCGGATACGATCAGCATCGCCAGCGCCACCGTCACGAGCGGGCTCGCGAGCACCGCGCGCGCCTCTGCGTAATCGGTGCCGACGAGACGCAGCACTAGGCACACGGCGAAGATGACGAGGAACAGGTTGGCGACCGCGGTCACGCGCTGGCGCCAGAAGTGGTCGGTACCTTCCTTGGCCGAGCCGAGCCCGCGAACGCGCGCGAGCGCGGTGCGGATCTGGGCGTGATTGGGCGAAGGCGTGGGGCGCAGAGTGGTGGACATGGCAAGCCCCTCAGGAGAACAGGATGGCGGCCCAGACGAGGATCGTCAGGGAAACCGAGCCGATGATCGAGAACCAGCACATGCGATCGACCGTATCGAGGTCGAAGCCGCGGCCGGTGTCCCAGATGAGATGGCGCAAGCCGCCGAACATGTGATGGAACAACGCCCAGGTGTAGCCGAACAGCACGAGC
Source organism: Rhizobiales bacterium Ga0077530 (assembly GCA_001464855.1). Classification (GTDB taxonomy): domain Bacteria; phylum Pseudomonadota; class Alphaproteobacteria; order Rhizobiales; family Hyphomicrobiaceae. Next base: position 6,326 of record LNEA01000395.1, on the reverse strand, counting down.
AGGCCGAACGGGCTGTTGAAGATCCAGCTCGCGTAGGCATAGGCGGCGGGACCCGATGCCGCCGCAACCAGCCACCACGCCAGCAGCAGCGTGCCGAAATACAGGGCGACGCCCGTGATCCGGTGCACGATCGAACTCACCATGTTGATGAGCGGGCTGTAGATCTGGAGGTGGGGCGAGATCGGGCGCGGGGACCCGGCGGACGGCTTGGCGCTGGCCATTCTGGTCTCGGCTCTCGTTCTGTCGGGCCCGGCTCGCGCCCCTGGAGATCTCTCCAGCGCCGAGCTGCGGGCATTGTGCCAATGTTTCCGCGTACTTATGCTCGATCCAGCAACAACCGGATGCGCATCACCGCAGAGGCAGCGTCAGCCACCCGTTGGGCTTGTAACGCGGTGCAGCAATCAGGGCAATTGCTGCGTTCGTTCTAAAGTGGATTTGTTGTCGCTAGAATCGCTAGGCGCTTCAATCGGAAACGCCCGCGCGATGGCTGCCATGCGGAAGCAATCGCGCAGTTGTCCAGTCTTTCCGAAGGCAAGCGCAGCAACTCAGGCTAGTGGATCTCTTCCTGCTTCATGAGCGCCGCCCGCAGGATATCGATGTTGAAGCCGGGCTTGCGGGCCTGATCGAGGATTACGGCTTCCTTGCGCGAGAGGAGGTCGCAGGCGCCCTTGATCTTGTCGGCGACGGCGTGCGGGATGATCACCGCGCCGTGGCGATCGGCATGGATGAGGTCGCCATGCTTCACGACCATGCCGTGCACGCGGACCTCTTTGCCGAAGTCGTGGAGATGAGTGTAAGCGTGGCTTGGCGCCAGCGAACCGGCGAGCGCGAAGAAGCCCGGCGCCCACTGCGGAATGTCGCGGATGCAGCCGTCGGTGATCACGCCGAGCGAGCCGAGGCCCTTGTGCACCGTGCTCTGCACTTCGCCCCAGAACGCGCCGTAGCCGACCTCGGCGCCGTCGAGATCCTGCAGCACCGTGATCGTCGGTCCCGGGCCCGAGGCGATGTACTCGTAATAGCCGATGCGCTGCTTGCGGGCGGCGTCGCCGGTGAGTTCGTTGGCATGGGTGGCGCGGCAGGTCGCGACGCGCGCGTAACCGACGACGGCGATGACGTCGGGGAACGGGCACACGAACGGCCGCACGGTGTAGCCGAACAGGCGGCGCTCCGGCGCCACGATCTCGAGCGCGTTGCAGATGGTCGGCGTGTCGACGGTTTCCAGGAAGGCGAGCGTCTCAGCGGAGATGGTGGTCATGGCGTTTCCTCGGGTTCTATTGAGCTGTTGCGATGCTTGTTGGCTGGGAGGTCGACGACGGCCATCGATCTCCCGCCGCTAGTCGACCTTCGCCGCGATGGTTTCAATCTCGACTTTGACGCCCTCGCGGGGGAACGGCATGACGACCAGGAGCGTGGAAGTAGGCGTCGAGGATGGACTTGTCCGTGACGTAGACAGTGAGCTTCACAACGTCGGCGAATGTCATCCGCGACGCGGCGAGAATGATGCCGATACGCTCGTAGATCACCTCGATCTGCTCCAGTGCCTCCTCCGGCACCGAGCCGTCCAATCGCACGCCGACCTGACCATTGCAGAACAGGATCCTCGCATTCGCGGGGACCTCCATGCCATGCGCCGCATTGTTGGAATGGGCGCGGATCCGGTCGTTGAGGGTATGGGCGGTCAGCATCGCGGATCGTCACTGTGCCGCGAGTTGGATCCGCCGCTCGTCGACGCCGACCTTGCGGGCCGCATCGACGATCGCGCTCCAGGTATCCTCAGGCAGCGGCACGCCGTTGGCGAGGCGCTCGGCTTTCATGCGCAGTTCCGGCTCGCCGGGCACCAGCACCTCGTCGCCGGCCTTCGCGGGCTTTGCGCCCTTCACGAATTCGACGTAGCGCTGGACGTCCTTGGGGAAAAACCCGCTCGGGTCGAGTTTCGTCGGATCGACGTAGAACGACAGCATTCCGTTCGAGAATTTGCGGCCGGGTTCGGTGGCGCCGGTGCCGGTGAGCGATCCGCCGAGCAGTTCGCACATCAGCGCGAGGCCCGAGCCCTTGTGGTCACCGAACGCGCGAATGGCGCCGGTGCCCTCGCGGTGATTGCGCGGGCCGGTTGGCGTGTAGTCGCCGTAGAGCGTGTGGGGATCGTTGCCAATCGAGCCGTCGGGTCCGATCAGCGCGTCCTCGGGAAGTTTCTTGCCGCCGAACGAGGCGTTGAGCACCTTGCCCTCGGCGACGATGGACGTTGCAAAGTCGAGGATCAGCGACGTCGTGCCGGGTCGTGGAACGCCGACGCAATAGGGCGCCGTCGAAAAGCGGCGGTCGACGGCACCGAATGGGGCGACGAGGATACTGCCGGCAGCGTTGACGAAGTGAACGGATACGAGGCCTTCCGCCGCCGCCATCTCGGCGAAATCACCGATGCGGCCGATGTGGCCGACATTGCGCAGCGCCACGCAAGCGAGGCCCATTTCCTTGCATTTCTTGATGCCGATAGCCGCGGCCTGCGGCCCGATCGTCTGGCCGAAACCGTACTGGCCGTCGAGCACCGCCAAAACCGGCGTCTCGGAGACGACCTTGACCTCGCGATCAGCGATGAAGTCGCCGTCTGCCTTCCACTGCAGGTAGCGCGGCACGCGCTGGACACCGTGGCTGTCGTGGCCGGTCAGGTTGGCGATGACGAGATATTTGCCGATCCGCTTGCCCTCGGCCTCCGAGCAGCCCGCCTTGATGAAGATGTCGCGCACGAGATCTTCGAGCGCCTGCGCCTTGATGCGGATCATGGGTCCTCCCGGGAGTGTCGGCTTGATTTAAAGAATTTCCCATTCCATCGCACGGCGGAACGGGATGGTCTACTGGCGGAGAGGTGCGAAGCGCGTGGAGGGGGTGTGCACGGAAAGAGTACCCGGGACGACAGCCTAATCGCGACAGGCTCAATGGCCGCAAGCCCAACCTCATCGAGCAAAAAAAGGTTACTGTGCGGGCGGCAGAAAAACGATCATATCGGTCTGCTGGCGCTTGAGGAGGGGATCGCCCGACTCAACGGGCACGATCTTACACCGGTCTCGCTTGTGGTGGTCGGTCAGAAAGAGCGCGCTATAGCCGGCATCGAAGAGCATTCCGACGACCTCGTCCCGCAGTATGCCATCGCGCTGCACCTCGTCTTTGTGCAATTCCAAGAAAATCGTGGGCCGGACGCGCGTCAGAAGATCACGTGCACCACGCAATACCTTTCCTTCGTACCCATCGACGTCGATCTTGATGAGCTGCGGGACCAGGCCATGATCAGAGCAGTACTGGTCGAGGCTGGTCACCAACAGATCGACGGTTTGCAGGCCGCGCTCTTTGTTTCCTTTCAGCAGAAACTTTAAACGGCGCCAAGGCGCCTCTCGATACTCGGAAGGCTCGGGCTCGCGCTCGAACATCTTCATTCGCGAGTACCAGATCTTGGTCGAACCGACGTGCCGGTCCGAGAAGCCCACAAGACGGCCTTCAACACGACCCGGCAAGCTCAAGCCCTGAACTTTCTCGTTGATCGACGCTATGCCGCTGGGACGCATGTCGAACGCGTAGGCCGTCGGCCGTGAAGCGAGATGTGAGGCCGCGAGAAGGCTGAAGTACCCTTTCCATGCACCAACATCGAGGAACGTCGTCGGCCGAAGTTGGCCGAGGAGATAGCTCATCACAAGTGTGGTCGCTTCCTCGTAGAATTCGCTATTGGCCGATCGACGTCCCGCCCACATAAGATGGCGAGGCTGAGCTTGAATGGCACCGTTGGAATGACCGGAAATCGAGAGCCATTCACGCCCCTGAGCATCCGTCGCCTTGGACAGGCGCGTCTCGGCGAGAAAACGGACAATACCTTCTTGGATCTGATCTCGATGGGCCACCATCGCTCTCCTGGAGTGGCGTCCGCGCAGATCAGGTCGATCCGGGCATGTATTCAGAATATGATTTGGAGGCGACGGCCGGAATCGAACCGGCGTGCGCGGATTTGCAGTCCGCTACGTAACCACTCCGCCACGTCGCCCCGCGATCGGCTGCCGGTTGAACCGACATTCCGATGGCTGTGCGCCGGGAAGAACCCTCCGTCGCGGACGAGGCACGACGCACCGGCAGTCGTCTAACACAGTCCCGTCGGCGAACGCAATCGAAGCCACAGGAACACTGCCCGCCGCGCGCGAAAGGACGGCGCGGTTAGCGCTCACCGGGCTGCAGCAGGCCACCAATCCGCCAAGAACAATTCCAGGAAAACCCAGCAAACCCGCGACAAATTCAGCGCTGCGCGCAACTCATGGCGGACAGCCCTGCCCTCCGGCCCACAACTGCGCTATATTGGTCGGATGCTGCAGTCCCGTTCCGATATCGTCGTGCGCAAACCGCAGGCGCTCGACGCGGAAGCCCTCACAGAGCTTTTTGCCCTGACGTGGCGGCTTGCCTACAGCGGCATCATTCCGCATCTCCACCTCGAAGGCACGATCCGGCGCCGCAATGTCGAATGGTGGCGCAGCGTCACGGGCCGCGGCGATGGCATGCTGATCCTCGAGGTCAACGGCGAGGTCGCCGGTTACACGACCTTCGGCCGTGCCCGCTCGAAGGGCCGCTTTCAGGGCGAGATCTACGAGCTGTACGTCACGCCGACCCATCAGGGCCTCGGCTTCGGCGAGCATCTCTTCGAAGGCGCGCGACACGCGCTGGACGTACGCCGGCTGTCCGGTCTGATCGTGTGGGCGCTCGCGGAGAACGATCAGGCGTGCCACTTCTACTGGCGCCGCGGCGGCCGCCCGATGGCGCGGCTGTTCGATACGCTCGGAGAAAAAAAAGTCGAGCGCATCGCCTTCGGTTGGCGCTGAGCCCACCGGAAAAAATCGAGTTTGCCCAAACAAAAGGGGCCGGACCTTGGTCCGACCCCAATTGGAAATCTGCGTCAGGCCGAGATCAGCCCTTCGAGGCGCACTTCTTGGTCTTCGCGCTCCAGTACTTCATCGTACCGCAGCGGCCCGGACCAACCTTCGCAACCTTCTTGCCCTTCTTGGCAACCTTCTTCTTCGCGACCTTCTTCTTCGCGACGGCCTTCTTCTTCACGACCTTCTTCGGCGCGGCCTTCTTCTTGGCCTGCGCCAGCTCGATCGTGCTTGCGGGCGCGATCGTCGAGGCCGGCGTCAGGGCCGGGGCAGCGACGGCGGTCATGGCAAATGCGCTCAGGGCACCAGCGACGATCAGAGTGGTCAATTTCATAGGGTTTCCTCCACAGTTCGGCTTCCAAGAATGCAAGCAGGCCCCGGTGGAGTTGGAGCTCAGCCCCCGCTTCCTCCCTAGTGCCGAGAGCAGCTATACATCAACTTTTGGGAGCTGTAAGCAACTTTGAAGCTTTGCACAATATTAACGTCGTTCGAAACGCTAAAGTCACACTTGTTCCGTGCCCCTCTACTTGAACGGTTGTTAATCTACAACTTGAATGGATGTTAATATTGGGAAGGGACGGGAAGGGCGCAGTCGTGATATAGATTATGCTGCATCGCGGCCACAACGACCGGATTTCCAATGTCCTACAACACCTTCGGCCAACTTTTCCGTGCCACGACCTGGGGCGAAAGTCATGGGCCCGCTCTCGGCTGTGTGATCGACGGATGCCCGCCAGGACTGGCGCTCGACGCTGCCGAAATCCAGGTTTACCTCGACCGCAGAAAGCCTGGACAGTCGCGCTACACCACCCAGCGCCGCGAGGATGATGCGGTCAAGATCCTGTCGGGCGTTTTCGACGACGCGACCGGCCGCCAAGTCACGACCGGTACCCCGATCTCACTTATGATCGAGAATACGGACCAGCGGTCGAAGGACTATGGCGAGATCGCACAGAAGTTCCGGCCCGGTCATGCCGACTATACTTACATGGCCAAGTATGGCATTCGCGATTACCGCGGCGGTGGCCGGTCATCGGCGCGCGAAACCGCGGCTCGGGTCGCGGCAGGCGCGGTGGCACGCAAGGTGATCGAGGGCGTCACAGTGCGTGGCGCGCTGGTTCAGGTCGGTGCCCGGGCCATCGATCGGTCGCGGTGGGATTGGAACGAGATCGACAACAATCCATTCTTCTGCCCCGACGCCAAGACCGCGGAGCAGTGGGCGACGGATCTCGATGCGGTGCGCAAGTCAGGGTCATCGGTCGGGGCGATCATCGAGGTGGTCGCCGAGGGTGTACCCGTCGGCTGGGGCGCGCCGATCTATGGCAAACTCGACCAGGATCTCGCGTCGGCGCTGATGAGCATCAATGCGGTGAAGGGCGTCGAGATCGGTGACGGCTTCGCGGCTGCGGCGCTCTCGGGCGAGAC
>LNEA01000394.1 GCA_001464855.1 Rhizobiales bacterium Ga0077530 | reverse complement strand
TTGATCGAATTCCTCGTCGATGAGTGCTGCGTGGAGACGGTCTGCACGCCTGTATCATCGAAGGCCGCCGGCTAGCCGTTTCATCCTCAAAGTGAAGGAACACACGATGAGTAAGACCATTGCAATCATCGGCGCAGGACCGGTTGGACTGGCCGCCGCGGCACACGCACTCGAGCGCGGCCTGGAGCCGATCATTCTTGAATCGGGCGAGGCCGCTGGCCACGCGGTGCGGCAATGGAGCCATGTCCGCATGTTCTCCCCCTGGGAGTACAACGTCGACAGTGCGGCGGCTCGACTGCTGGCAGCGACGGGGTGGAATTCGCCTGATCCACAGAGCTATCCGACCGGCGGCGAACTGGTGTCTCGCTATATCGAACCGCTCGCAACTCGCACTGCTCTTCGCGACCGCATCCGGTTGAATTCGACGGTGACGGCGATCAGCCGCATGGGTTTCGACAAGGTCAAATCGAAGGGTCGCGACGCCGCGCCATTCGAGATCCGCTACCAGAACGGCAAGGGGCCGGAACGTCTCGTCGCCGATGCGGTGATCGACGCTTCCGGTACGTGGTACGCGCCTAATCCTGCCGGTGACAATGGGCTGCCTGCCATTGGCGAGCGTGACGCTGCGGCGCGTGTGGCGTATGGGATGCCGGACGTGCTCGGCCGCGACCGCGCAAGATATGCAGGAAAGACGGTTGCCGTGCTTGGGGCAGGGCATTCCGCGATCGGGACCCTCATCGATCTCGTAAAGCTGAGGGAAGCCGTGCCGGACACCACGGTGGTCTGGTTGCTTCGCGGCACCGATGCGACGAAGTCCTTTGGCGGCGGTGCCAATGACAAACTCTCGGCGCGTGGAGAACTCGGATCCGCATTTGCGCGGTTGGTCAAAGAGGGCGCACTCCGGGTCGAGGCGGGCTTCCACGTCACGCACTTGGGCGCCGCGCAGGAGCGCTTGCGGATCGGTGCGGGATCGGCCTGTTGTGGCCGCCACGTCGTCGCCGATGAGCTGATCGTCTCGACAGGCTTCCGACCCGACCTAACGTATCTCGGTGAGCTGCGCCTCGGTTTTGACCCGGCGCTGGATTGTCCAACGGCGCTGGCGCCGCTGATCGATCCCAACGAGCACAGTTGCGGCACGGTGGGTTTCTATATCGCCGGCATGAAGTCCTACGGTCGCGCGCCGACGTTTCTCATGCTGACGGGCTACGAGCAGGTTCGCTCGATCGTCGCCGACATTGCGGGCGACAAGGAAGCCGCCGAACGGGTCGAACTTGTCTTGCCGGAAACCGGCGTGTGCTCGCGCTCGCCCGTCGACGACGCTCAAAGCTGCTGCGGCGGTCCGGCGAAGGCCGATGCATCGGCTTGCTGCGCGGATGACGAGAGCGCTAAGCTGAACACCGAAGCCGGATGCGGTTGCGGGCCGGATACAAGCCCGCAATCGAAGAAGGTCACCGCCTGCTGCGGTTGACGCCATCGGTTTCGGTCGTTGGGGGATAGGATGCAAAGCGCCGGAGAACTCGATCGCGCTGCTGCGCGACGCCTAGTGGCGCTCGTGTGCGCGGCACAAGTGCTGGTGCAGATCGGCGCCTTCTTCTGGCCCGCGCTGTTGCCGCGGCTCGCACCAATGTGGGGGCTTTCCAACAGCGGCGCTGGATGGATCACGGCGGCGTTCTACGGCGCCTACATGCTCGCCGTGCCGATCCTTGTGCCGCTCACCGACCGCTACGACCCCAAGCGCATCTATCTGCTCGGCGTCGGCTTGACGATCGTCGGCCACGGACTGTTCGGCCTCCTGGCGGATGACTTCTGGTCGGCGCTGTGGTGTCGGGCGCTGACGGGTATCGGCTGGGCCGGCACGTACATGACCGGCCTCAAGCTTCTCGCCGATCGTGTCGATGCCAAGATGATGTCGCGAGCGACCGCGGGGCACGCGGCGAGCATCGGCATTTCTGGCGCACTGTCCTTCGCGACGGCGGAGTGGCTCACGTATCTCGCCGGCTGGCAGTCCGCGTTCCTCGTCGCGTCGCTCAGCGCCGTCTGCGCATGGTTGATCATTGCGATCATTGTGCCAGCGCAATCGCACAAGCCCGCCAAGGCCGCCGATGGCAAAGGTCTCTATGACTTCGGCCCGGTGTTCAAGAATCGCTCGGCGATGGCGTACGCGCTCGCCTACTGCGTCCACACGCTCGAGATGAGCGCACTGCGGGGCTGGGGCGTGGCCTTCCTGGCGTACGTGGCGGCCAGCACCGGCAACAAGGAAGCGGTGATTTCGCCGGCCGTGCTCGTGACGGCGCTCGGCCTGATTGGAACCTTCGCAAGTCTGTTCGGCAATGAAATGGCCATCCGCCTGGGCCGGCGCAAACTTGTCCAATCGGCCATGTTCGCGTCGGTCCTTCTCGGCGGCACGATTGGGTTTCTGGGTACGGCGTCCTACACCATCGCGGCCGGACTGATGCTCTTCTATGGGTTCGTGATCTGGCTCGACTCGTCGTCATTGACGGCCGGTGCCGCAGGCACAGCGGAGCCGTCGCGGCGCGGCGCAACGCTCGCGGTCCATTCGACGCTCGGTTATGCGGGTGGCTTCGTCGGTCCACTCATGATGGGCTGGACGCTCGACCTCAGCGGCGGCATGTCGACCTTCGGCTGGGGCGTCTCCTTTGCCGCCGTCGCCGTGCTGATGCTTCTCGCCTTGATCGCCTTCTGGTGGATCAGGCCGCGCGAGCTTGCAGGAGATCGGGGCCATTGAGACGTGCCAGCGAGTTATGCGCTCTGGGCGCTTGGCATGAACGATGTGAACCCGGCGTGCCAGATAGCGCCTTGACCTGCCTCGACAGATCAGCGACATAGACCGCGCGCCACCACTGCGCTCCCTTCGTCTATCGGTTAGGACGTCAGATTTTCAATCTGAAAAGACGGGTTCGACTCCCGTAGGGAGCGCCAGCGTTCACGTAACGCTCTGATCCTCCAAAGATAACGCCTTATCAGTGACTTGCGACGCCTCTGGTGGTATCAACCGGTGGTATCAAGCATGCGAGTTTTGATGGGTGTAATCAAGAACAGACACGGGGTTCATTGTGCCCGCCGGAAGGTGCCGCCCGAGCTGGCGGGCGTCGTTGCACGCCTCACCGGTTCGGCCCGAGAGCGTCAGAGCTGGCTCCAGCGGTCTCTCCGCACGAAGGACTTTCGCGAGGCCAACATTCGCGCCAAGCCGGTCCTAATCGAGTTCGACAAGATATTGGAGAAGGCGAAGGCGCTGGCTGGGCCGCGACAGCTCCGCATGGAATTGAGCGACAGTGAGATCAAGCGTATCTCAGAGTTCTTCTACGCCCGGTGCCTCGAAGATGACGACACCTTCCGATCGGAGGACGACTCGGAAGAAGTGTACCAATCGGTCTATGAACAGCTTGAAAAGGCTGGACAGCTCTTCAGCCCGGGTTTTCCGAAAGCGCCGGTTCCGAAGTTCGGCATGTCGGACCGTCAATTGAGCAAGCGGGCCGAAACCCTCGCATTCGTGACCGAAGCCGCAAGGGAGGCGCTCGCTCGCAATGATATCGGCTTCATGGCCGACGAGGTGGCAGAATTGCTCGAAGACTTTCGCATCGACCTGGATGTGAGCAGCCCTGCGTATCGAAGACTTGGTACAGCGGTTCTCAGGCGATATGTCGCCGCCCTCAAAGTGAAGACCGATCGCCTTCGCGGTGAACCTATCGAGACACCCGTCGTACAATACCCATCACCACAATCGACGGTGTCGGGATCGCTTACAGCAGCACTGCAAGGATGGAAGAAATACGCGAACAGGCCCGAGGGCACGCTGCGTGAGTTTGAACACGCCATCAGCCGTTTCATTCAACTCCATGGCGACATCCCAATCGTCACGATCAATAGGCGGCACGTGCGGGAATTCCGCGAGGCGCTGCAAGCGATGCCTGTGCGCCGAACGGGGAAGCTCCGAGAAGCCACGCTGCCTCAGTTGCTGGAGTGGAGCCAAAAGAATCCTGAGGTGCAGCGAATATCTGCCGGCACCGTCAATAAGCTGCTTGGTGCTGTTCAAGCCATCGCGGTCTGGGGGCGCGACAACGGATTGGTGCCGGAAGACACCTCTTGGTCAGATGCGTTCTCGGGAATGCGACTTGAGGAACAAGAGCCTGAGCGGGAGCCATGGGAGATCGCTGACCTCAAGAAGCTCTTTGCTTCAGGTATCTATGCTCGCGCTGATCGTCCGAAGGGTGGTCGTGGCGAGGCCGCCTATTGGTTGCCGCTCCTTGGCTTGTTTACAGGCGCGCGCCTCGGGGAACTTGCCTTGCTGTTGGCCAGCGACGTCTCGATCGGATGATCCATCGATTGGCCGACGGTTGAAGACGCTGGCTTCCAGGCGGACAGTGCCGGTGCATCCTGAACTGATCCGGCTGGGGTTCCTTGAGTATGTGCGCGAGCGGCGAGAACAAGAGGGGCCTCGCGCGCGCATGTTCCCCTTGCTAGCCGGAAAGCCCGACATCGCGTCCTGGTCAAAGTGGTTCGGACGGTACATTCGTCAGCAGGGCATCGATCGCGCGGTCTTCCACTCGTTTAGGCATGGTTTCACAGATGCACTCCGTGCGGCTGGCGAAAGCAGAGACATCAGGCGAGCGCTCACGGGCCATAGCGGAGAAGGCACTGATGAGGGGTATGGCGCTGGCCTGCTCCCCTGAAGTGAGGCCGAGGATGAGTTTCGAATCGGGCTATTTCCAACCTCTCGAATGGAGACGTGGACATGGCACGAAAGGGACGGTC
>LNEA01000393.1 GCA_001464855.1 Rhizobiales bacterium Ga0077530 | reverse complement strand
GAGAGCGCCGACGTTCGAGTTCACGCGTCCATGCGATCCACCAGCCGTGATGATGTCGCGACCATGCTGTGGGAAGTCGAATCTCTGCTGTGCTGCGGCCCGGCCGGCGGCGGCGGATACCGCGGCCAGATCACGCCGAGCGTCATCACGCACTCGGCGCTGATCGATCGCGACGCAGTGCGCCCGACCGTGAAGGTCATCCGCGCATGAGCCGACGCATCAAGCTGCACGAGATCGCGCACGCGCGCGCCGGCGACAAGGGCAACACGTCGAACGTCTCGGTGTGGGCCTACGATCCCGGCGACTATCCGCTGCTCAAGGAACAGCTCACCGCCGATCGGCTCAAAGCCACCTATCCCGATCTCATCAAGGGGACGGTGACGCGCTATCCCCTCGATCATCTGCACGGGCTCAACTTCGTCATGACCGACGCGCTGGAGGGCGGCGTCAATACCTCGCTCGGCCTCGACAGCCACGGCAAGTCCTGGAGCTTTCTCGTCCTCGACCTCGAAATCGAAGTGCCGGACAACCAGCGCGGCTGACGGCCGCAGGGCGGACCGCCAGACCCTGGAAAACGGCGCGCTGATTCATGTGTTTGTCCAGTAACATGGGGATTGCTCAGGGCAAAGGCCTGCCGCCAATGGACATACTTGTGTCGAAGTGCTGGTAAACATCTGGCAGGTCCTGTCGACGTCCGGCGCGTTGCGCCGAGGGAGCTTTGAATGAAAACAGTTCGCACGATCCTCGCCGCCCTGTGCTTCAGCGCAGTTTTCGCGGCTGGGGCGCGTGCCGACGGTGCCGCCGACGACTGCATCAGCGAGGACAACGAGCGCCGCATTACTGGCTGCACGGCAATCATCGAGGATCCACTGGCTGCCCCTCTCGCGCGCAGCCTCGCACTCGCCAATCGCGGCCTCGCGCTTTCGATCAAGGGGCTGCTGGAGCGCGCGATCGACGACTACAACGCCTCGCTCAAAATCAATCCCAACTCTGCCTCGGCGCTCAACAATCGCGCCTGGGCCTACTTCCGCTCCGGGCGCGGCAAGCAGGGATTGCCCGATGTCGAGAAATCGCTGCTGATCGATCCCGGCAGCGAGCACTCCTGGGATACCCGAGCGCATATCCGCCAGCTCTTGGGCAACTTCGACGGAGCGATCCGCGATTATGAGACCGCGATCAGCCTCGGCGGCGAGAGGATGATCAAGATCTATCAGTGCGGGCTCGGCGAGCGCGGTCTGTACCGCGGCCGCATGCACGGCATCTACGATGCCGAGACCAAGGACGCCCTCCACACGTGCGCGAAGAAGCCGGACTGCGATCCCCTGCCCGCCGACGAAAAATGCGAGCCGCCGTCCTCGTGATCCGCCGTTAACGATGACGCTCGGGCAGCCCCGCCAAACGCCTGCAAACCAAGCTTCTGCCATCATTGCCTAGCCTCGCAGGCGCCTGCTGTCCGCAGGTCGCCCCTGCACCGATGGCCCTCGCGCGCGCCACATCGGCAATGCTAGGTTCAAACTGTCCGCGCACACAAACCAACCGAGACAACCGTCATGGCAAAGTCCCCGAAGTCATCGGCATCCACGAGCGTCACCTCCGCTATCGAGAAAACACTCGACGGACTGGAGGCCGCTAACAAAAAGCTCCACGCGCTCACCCAGATCACGCGCGACACCGCGCTGGCCGAGGCGCGGCTCGCCGATGCCCGAACCGCCGCTGGCGCGGACCACGGATTGCTGCATGGCTTGCCCGTCGCAATCAAGGATATCGCCGACGTCGAGGGCCTCGTGTCTGGCTGCGGATCGCTGACCCGCAAACAGGCCGAACCGGCACATCGCGATGCCCATGTGGTGACAAAACTGCGCGCGGCCGGCGCGGTGGTGACGGGCAAGACGCATACCGTCGAATACGCCTTCGGCGGATATGGCACCAACGTCACCGTCGGCACGCCCTGGAACCCATGGGATCTCAAAACCCACCGCATCCCCGGCGGGTCGTCGAGCGGCACCGGCTCCATCGTCGGCTCGGGGCTGCTGCCAGGCGGACTCGGCACCGACACCGGCGGCTCCGTGCGCATTCCGGCGGCGCTGTGCGGTTGCGTCGGCCTGAAAACGTCGATCGGCATGATCGGCCGCTCCGGCATCGCGCCATTGTCGCAGACACTCGACACCGCCGGACCGCTCGCGTGCGATGTCACGACGGCCGCGCGCATGTTCGCCGCCATGATCGGCCACGACCCCGACGATCCATCGACGGACGACTTCCGTCCGATCGATCCGCTTCGTGATATCGAGAGAGGAGTCGCGGGTCTGAGGATCGGACGCATTTCAGATGCCGACCTGACGCTCGCAACCGACGAGGTGAAGGCCGATCTCGCCAACTCCGCCGCCATGCTCGAAAAACTCGGCGCACGTATCGAGCCGTTCAAGATGCCGCAGTCGTTCGAGAGCTGCACGCGCGCAACGGGCGTCATCATCGCCTCCGAGGGCTATGCCAACTGGCGCGCGCTCATCGACGATCCGAAGTCCGGCATGGCCGACCCGATCCGGTCGCGCTTTCTCGGCGGCAAAACCATCACGGCGCCGGATTACCTCGACGTCATGCGCGCGCGAGAGAAATCGATCGACACATTCCTCGCGGCCATGGATCGGCTCGATGCCCTGATCCTGCCGACCATCCCGTTTCCGGCGATGCCCGTCGCCGAGGTCGACGAGAACCAATCGCCGATGGCGCACTTCACGCGATGGGGCAACTTGCTTGCGCTGTGCGGGCTCGCGGTCCCGACGGCGCTCAGCAAGGACAAGCTGCCGATGAGCCTGCAAATCATTGTGCGCCGTTTCGACGACGCGCTGGCGCTGCGCATCGGCCGCGCATTCGAGAAGGCGCGCGGCGCCTTCCCGCAGCC
>LNEA01000392.1 GCA_001464855.1 Rhizobiales bacterium Ga0077530 | reverse complement strand
GGCACTCTGAGACGAAATCCCTGTGCCGCAATGGTCCCGCTCTCCATATCCACCGCGACTGCGCGCGACAGGTTGATCCGGCGGCGCTCCTGGGCATAACGCAGCTCCCAATTGCGATCGTCGTTGGTGACGACGGTACCCGTGCGCAGCCGCCGCTTCAGCGCATCGCCGTGCTGGCCGGTGACCTGCTCGGCCGCATCCTGCAGCGCCACCTGCACCTCCGCCAATGCAGGGATCGGGATTTCCGGCGGTACCAGCGTATCGAGAATCCGATCCTGGCGCAAATAGGCGTGCGCCAGCACGTAGTCGCCGATCGACTGGCTCTCGCGGAGTCCGCCGCAGTGGCCGACCATCAGCCAGCAATGCGGGCGCATCACCGCGAGATGATCGGTGATGTTTTTGGCGTTCGCCGGACCGACGCCGATGTTGATGAGCGTGACACCATCGCCGCCCGGACGTTTCAGGTGGTACGCCGGCATTTGATAGCGATGCCAGTGTGACGTCGCGGCGCGCGCGTCGGCCTCGGCGGCGGACATGCCGCGATCGATCACGACATTCCCCGGCAACACGAGATGATCGAACGCCCCATCGCCCGTCAGATGCCCACGCGCCAGATGGACGAACTGGTCGATGTAACGGTTGTGCCGCCAGTCGCTGCCGGTGTAGTGCACGAGACGGCGCAGCGAGTAGTCGACGCGCGCGGCATCGAACAGGGCCAGCGGATAGGGCGCGCCAAACTTGAGATCGACAAGTCCATCCGCGATCTCGTCACCCACCGCCGCGAGGTTCGGCGTCGGAAAATGCCGCGCCAGTTCGCTCGCGCTGACACCCGCGCGCGCCACCTCCTCGATCCGCTCGAGGACGTAAGGATAGGGGATCTCCTGCCGGCTGGCCGTGATCTCGATTTCCGCGCCGTACTCCTCGACGAGTGGTTGGAGCTGCTCCAGCAGATACGGCGCGAAAAAGCCGGGATGCGTGATCGTCGTCTCGTAGACGCCGGGCCGCTGCAGCTTGGCGAAGGCGCGGCTGAGTGACGGCGGCGGCTCGGTCTTGCCTTCATAAGTCACGCGCAGCAGCGGATAGCAGAACGCGGCTCGCTCCGCCGCCGTCGGTGCGATGCGCGTCGCGAGGTAGCGGTCGAGCGCCTG
>LNEA01000391.1 GCA_001464855.1 Rhizobiales bacterium Ga0077530 | reverse complement strand
CGCCCAACTCGAGCAGGTACGCCCGTGGCCGGCCATAGTCTTCCATCGACGATTCTGTCGTTCTTTGTCCCCGTCCATCGCGATGGCTGGAAATTTCTCGGAATCGCGGCCGCGGCGGCGCTGGTGTTCCTGCTGCTTTGGCCGCCGCTCGGCTGGCTCCTGGTCATCGTCGCTGTCTACATCGCTTATTTCTTCCGCGATCCGGATCGCGTGACCCCGTTGCGCGAGGGCCTCGTCGTATCGCCGGCAGATGGCATCGTCTCGGCGATCGAACGAGTCCGCCCGCCGCCGGAGCTCGGATTCGGCATCGAGGAGCGGCAGCGGATCTCGGTGTTCCTCTCAGTGTTCGACGTCCATATCAACCGCGCGCCGGTCGCAGGCCGCATCAGCCGTTCGGTCTACGTGCCGGGTGCTTTCCTCAATGCCGCACTCGACAAGGCCAGCGCCGACAACGAACGCCGCATTCTCGTGATCACGACGGCATCGGGAACCGAGATCGGTGTCGCCCAGATCGCCGGCCTCATCGCGCGCCGCATCGTCACCGTCAAGGACGAGGGCGACACGGTCGCAACTGGTGAGCGCATCGGCCTGATCCGTTTCGGCAGCCGCGTCGACATCTACCTGCCGCCGGGCCGAACCGCGCTCGTCGCGGTCGGCCAGACAGCCATCGCCGGCGAAACCGTCCTTGCGGATCTGGCGTCGACCGAGGCCGAGCGCGAGGCGCGGCTGGGGTAGGTTTAAGAAACGCTCATCGCCGCGTAGATCATGGTGAGGCCAGCCACCACCATCATCCCTTCGAGGATGCCGGAGTAGTGTCGCGCGTCCATGCGCTGAACGATCGCTTTGGCGAAATACGAGCCGATCATGAGCGATCCGCCGCACAGCAGTCCGCGCGCAATGGTTTCCCAAGGCAGTATGCCGTAGGTGCGGAAGACGACCGACTTGACGAGGCTGACGGCGCCGGACCCGACGGCCTCCGTTGAAATGTAGGCGCCCTTGGTCAGGCCGTAGGCGAGGAAGAACGGCGTATTGAGCGGCCCTGTGGAGGCGACGAGCCCGGTCAGGAAGCCGATGAAGGCACCGACGACGGCGAGGCCCCACAGATTGACCGAGAAGCCGCGCGCGGTCAGCCAGCGACGCACCGGCACGACGGCGATGAGGAACACGCCGAGGGCAGTCTCCACCATGCGGGCATCGAGCGCGATCAGTGTGCGCGCACCGAGGGCGGCCGCGGGGACGGCCGTGGCGCAGTACGCCGCATTTGCCCGCCAATCGACCTCGCGCCACCAGATTGCGACGCGCATCCAGTTGGCGAGCACGCTGGCAATCGCCATGATCGGAACGGCTTCCTTGGGCCCGAATGCAAATACGAGCACCGGCATCATCAGGATCGAGGCGCCGAAGCCGACAACTCCGCCGATGACGCCGCCAATCAGCCCGAACGCGAGTATCAGCAACCAGATCATGCGGGGGCTCGGATGGGGACGCGCGACGCGCGAGCGATGGAAGGCCCGCGACCGTAGGCGGAGTCCATCGGCGCGTCCAGCCGGGCACGGAAGCGCCGCGTGCCTGGTCGCCGCAGGCCGCTCTACCGCCGGTCCCCGCGTGCGAGGCGACGCTCGATGAAGAGCGAATAGCGCGACATGCTGAAACAGAAGATCCAGAAAACGAAACCGGCGAACACGTACCCGGTCATGCCCGTGCTCGGTGAGAACCATTTCGCATCGGTCTGGTTGAGCTGAACGATACCGAGCAGATCGAAGATGCCGATGATGAGGACGAGGCTCGTGTCCTTGAAGAGGCCGATAAAGGTATTGACGATCCCAGGAATGACGAGCTTCAGCGCTTGGGGCAGAACGATCAGGCCCATCTTCTGCGGGTACGAGAGGCCGAGTGCGTCGGCGGCCTCGAACTGTCCGCGTGGAATGGCCTGCAGTCCGCCACGGATGACCTCGGCGAGATAGGCCGCCGAGAACAGCGCGACCATGATGAGTGCGCGCAGCAGTTTGTCGATCGTAACGCCTTCGGGCAGGAACAGCGGCAGCATCACCGAGGCCATGAACAGCACGGTGATCAGCGGCACGCCGCGCACGAGTTCGATGAAACCAACCGAGACCCAGCGGACGATCGGCATTTTCGATCGCCGGCCGAGCGCGAGAAGAATGCCGATCGGAAACGCGCCGGCGATGCCGACGCTCGCGACGACGAGCGTGACGAGCAGGCCGCCCCACAGTTCGGTCGGCACGTACGGGAGGCCGAAGTAGCCGCCGACGAGCAAGAAGAATGCCGCGATCGGAAAGAACACGATCATGTAGAGCGTGTTGAAGAGCTTGCCCGGTACTGACGGGGTCATCAGCGGCACGAGGCCCGCGATGGCCAGCACGTAGGTGAGGTCGACGCGCCAGCGCTGGGGCTCAGGATAGCGGCCGTACATGAACTGGCTGAACTTCGCCTGGATGAAGGGCCAGCAGGCGCCGGCATGCTCGCGCGAGCAGGCGGCGCCGTCGCTGCCTTCGAAGGTCGCACTGAGAATGGCCCAGCCGATCGCGGCAGTGATGACCTTCCAGATGATCCACAGGCCGATGATCGTGAGCAACGTGTTGGTGACGGACGAGAACAAGTTCTTTCGCAGCCAGCCGATGAGGCCCACTTCGCTGCGGGGGGGACGCATGGTGGATGTCGCGGTGGTGCTCGTCATGATCCTGCTCCCCTCACCGCTCGACCAGTGCAATGTGCTTGTTGAACCAGTTCATGAACGCCGACGTGAGCAGGCTGATCGTGAGGAACACGAGCATGGTCAAAAGGATGACTTCGACGGCCTGACCGGTCTGGTTGAGCACGGTGCCGGTGAAGACGCTCACGAAGTCCGGGTAGCCGATGGCGACCGCGAGCGAGGAGTTCTTTGCAAGATTGAGATACTGGCTGGTGAGCGGCGGAATGATGATCCGTAGCGCCTGGGGGATAATGACGAGGCGCATCGTCAGCCCGTTCGATAGGCCGATGGCGTTGGCCGCTTCGCGCTGTCCGCGAGGCACACCGGCGATGCCAGCGCGCACGATCTCGGCGATGAAGCTCGCGGTGTAGGTGGAGAGACCGACGAGCAGCGCCATGAATTCCGGCTGCACGGCCATGCCGCCCTGGAAGTTGAAGCCACGCAGCGCCGGATACTCGAAGCCGAGCGGCTGGCCGAGCACCAGATACACGGCGCCCGGCAGCAGGAAGATCAGCGCGAGGCTGGTCCACAACACGGGGAACCGCTGCCCTGTCGCGAGCTGGCGGCGCTTGGACCACATTGCAATCGCGATCGAGGTCAGGATGCCGATCCCGAATGCAGCGAGCACATACCCGAAGCCGCTTTCCGGAACAGGGGCCGGAAGATAGAGGCCGCGGACATTCAACGACGCGCCGCCCGGCAGCGAGATGCTCTCACGCGGACCGGGAAGATTTTTCAGAACGGCGAAGTACCAGAAGAAGAGCTGCAGCAGCAGCGGCAGGTTGCGCAGGATTTCGACGTAGGCCGTCGCGAGCTTTGCGATCAGCCAATTGGACGAGAGGCGGCCGATGCCGACGAGGAAGCCGAGTATCGTCGCGAAAATAATGCCCAGACCCGCCACGAGCAGCGTGTTCATCAGCCCGGCCCAGAAGGCCTTGCCGTAGGTCGACTGGTTGTCGAATTCGATCAGGGTCTGGGAGATGTCGAAGCCGGCGGTGCGGGTCCAGAAGCCGAAGCCTGAGGCGATGTTCTGGCGGGCGAGGTTCACGGCCACGTTGTGGGCGATCGCCCAGAAGCCGATAATCAACGCAATGACGAGGAGGATCTGATAGACGGCTTGGCGAAATTCGGGGCGGTAGAGAAGATTGGGCTTTGCGGGTGGCGCGATGGGGCCCGGCGAGGGCGATTGAACAGTTGCCGTCATGACCCCGAAGCTCCTTCGCACACCATAGGCCCAGCCGCCGTTTCGTCCGCCGGGTCGCGATCGTCTGCGTCAGGCGGTGTCGTTCAGCGGAGGAGTGGCGTGCGGTGGAATCCCTCCCACCGCACGCACTGAGCATTGTCGAACGTGTCAGCGGATCGGCGGCGCGTACTGCAGGCCGCCTTTGGTCCACAGGTTGTTCTGGCCCCGGGCGATGTTGATGCGCGAGCCGGCGCCGACGGTGGCGTCGAAGATCTCGCCGTAGTTCCCGACCTGCTTGATGATCTGGAAGGCCCAGTCATTGGCGAGGCCGATACCTTTGCCGAACTCACCCTCTTTGCCGAGGATGCGACGGACGTCCGGGTTGGTCGACTCGAGCATCTTGTCGACGTTGCCCTTGGTGATGCCGGCTTCCTCCGCATTCAGCAGCGCGAAATGCACCCACCGCACGATGGTGAACCACTGGCTGTCGCCCTGACGCACCGACGGTCCAAGCGGCTCCTTCGAAATGATTTCGGGAAGTACGATGTGCTCGTCGGGCTTTTGCATCTGCAGGCGCTGGGCGTAGAGACCGGAGGCGTCGGTCGTATAAACGTCGCAGCGGCCGGCCTGATACGCTTGCAGGATTTCGTCCGCCTTCTCGAAGACGACCGGCTTGTAGGCCAACTTGTTGACGCGGAAATAATCGGCGAGGTTGAGTTCGGTCGTCGTGCCGGTTTGAACGCAAACGGTCGCGCCGTCGAGTTCCTTGGCACTCTTGACCTTGAGACCCGTCTTCACCATCAGGCCCTGGCCGTCATAATAGTTGGTGCCGACGAAGCTGAGGCCGAGCGAGCTGTCGCGGGCGAGTGTCCACGTCGTGTTGCGGTTGAGGACGTCGATTTCACCAGACTGCAGCGCCGTGAAGCGCTCTTTGGCCGTGGTCGGCACGAAGCGGACTTTCGTTGCGTCGCCGAGCACGGCGGCCGCAATCGCGCGGCAATAGTCGACGTCGAAGCCGGTCCAGTTGCCCTTGTCGTCCGGGGCGGAGAAGCCGGCGAGGCCGACGTTGACGCCGCAGGAAAGAGTGCCGCGTTGTTTTACACGGTCGAGCGTTTGTGCGCTCGCGAAGCTCGCGGTGCTGACGAGCACGGCGGTGGTCAGAGCAAAGAGTTTGGTCGTCGATTTCATTTTGTCTCCCTTTCTAAATCGGCGGCTTCTTTGAATTGATGCTTGTGCGTGCTTCGCCGAAGATCATCGGTCGAAGCGCGCGGACAGCATCAGTGGTTGAGGATCTGGCTGAGGAACTGCTTCGTCCGGTCGGACCTGGGATTGTTGAAGAATTCTTCCGGGGGCGCCATTTCGACGATCTCACCGCGATCCATGAAGATGATGCGGTCGGCGACGGAACGCGCGAAGCCCATCTCGTGCGTCACGCAGATCATCGTCATGCCGGAGCTGGCGAGCTCGCTCATGACCTCGAGCACTTCCTTGATCATCTCGGGATCGAGCGCGGAGGTTGGCTCGTCGAACAGCATGATGTTGGGGTTCATGCACAGCGCGCGGGCAATGGCGACGCGTTGCTGCTGTCCGCCGGAGAGCTGGCCCGGGTACTTCAGCGCCTGTTCGGGAATCTTGACGCGCTCGAGGTACTGGCGCGCGATGCGCTCGGCTTCAGCGCGGGACTGCTTCTTCACCCAAACCGGCGCCAGACACAGATTGTCGAGAATGGTCAGGTGAGGAAAGAGATTGAAGGACTGGAAAACCATGCCGACTTCGGCGCGGATCTTGTCGATGTTGCGTAGATCGCTGGTCAGTTCTGTGCCGTCGACAATAATGCTGCCCTGCTGGTGTTCTTCAAGGCGGTTGATGCATCGGATGAGAGTAGATTTGCCGGAGCCGGAGGGGCCGCAGATGACGATCCTTTCGCCATCCTTCACGACCAAGTTGATGTCCCGCAGGACATGAAACTCGCCGTACCATTTGTGTACGCCATCAAGGACGATGGCGCCTGCCGCGCCATGGACACGACGGCTCGGCTGCCGGCTGGCTTCAGCCATTGGAACTCCCTGCGACTGGTGTCGGCTCGCCTGACGGAAAAACTGGCGGCCGCTTTCTCTACGCTGAAATAAGTATGACGGAAGACCGGAAAGGAAGCAACGGAGTGTCGACGCCGGTTCTTTCGGCAGGGGTGACTATAGTTAGGGCGGCGCACTAAAGGTAAAGTGGCACAACACTTGTGATAAGGCTGTGCAAGATCTTCATGAGGTGCGCGGCGCGTAAAGAATGATCATCGCGCCGGCAATCGCGACGGCAGCACCGATGGCGTCCCAGCGGTCGGGTGCGCGACCTTCCACGCCCCACAGCCAAAGCAGTGATGCCGCCGCAGACGGCATACGCGCGCCCGGCGAACGCGACATCGGCGTGCGTCAGTAGCCATGCGAACAGGATGAGCGACGCCGCCCCCGGGCCAGCCAAATCGCCGACCCGCCATTGCGCACGACTGCCCAGAAGGCAAAGCACCCGGCGATCTCGGTGGCAGCCGCAGCGGCAAAAACGCGTGTGGTCAGCATGACGTTTCGGATCCCATCGGGTCGCCCATTGCTCATCGTTAACTAAGTGTGGCTGTGGCGCCACGATAAGGCGGGGATGCGCCACCATTGAGCCACAAAGAATCGACACGGTCTCCCTCGGCCACTCGCGAAACCCCGATGTCCCGGTTCATTCCGGGAGCGGACCTGCGTCTCACGGCGTCGGCCGCAAGGGTCGGGAAGAGATGTGCCGCGCCAGGGTGGTCGACGCGCGTCTTCAAGTCTTGGCTCACGGCGCGGACACGACAGTGTCGGATCAGGTGATTGGTCCTGTGGCGCGCGCTGTGACGCATTCTGTGATGAGGTCAACATTGTTGGCGATGTGGATCGAGCGACGGATGAAAACAGGAGCGGGCGTGAGGGCAATTGCTCTTGCGGCGCTGGTTGCGATGATCGGCGTCTTGCCGGCGTCGGCCAAGGACCGTGGCGTCACATTCGTCTCACCTGAAGCTGCGCTCGAGCAGGGCGTCAACGCGTATCGCGGCGGTTATATCGAACTCGCGATTCCCGCGCTGCGGTTCGCCGCCGCGCAAGGCGAGTTTTATGCCCAATACCTGTTGGCGGCTATTCTCGCGGACAACTCCGGCGCCTACACAAACCACGCCGAGGCGTTCCGCCTGCTGCGCCAGCTCGTCATCAATAACGTCAACGTCGACCCCGACGATGATCCGCGCGCGCCGTACGTCTCGCGAGCGCTGCTGTCATTCGGCGAATACTTGAACCGCGGTGTTCCGGAACTCAAGCTCGAGTCCAATCCGAAGATGGCGCTCCCGTACATCGAGCACGCGGCAAAATTCTTCGGCAATCGCGATGCGAAATTCCTCTTCGCCAAGATGCTTCTGTCCGGCGATGGCGGCCGCAAGGATCAGGGGCTGGCG
>LNEA01000390.1 GCA_001464855.1 Rhizobiales bacterium Ga0077530 | reverse complement strand
AACAGCACGATCGGAATGTTGAAGCTGTCGCAGAGCACGAGGAAGCTCGTGATCTTCTCGCACGCTTCGGTGTCGAGCGCGCCGCCCTTCACGAGCGGGTTATTGGCAATGATGCCAACCGTACGTCCACCGATGCGCGAGAGCGCAGTCACTGCGACCTTGCCGAAGCGTGGCTTCAGTTCGAACAGGCTATCCTTGTCGACGACCGTGCGGATGACGCGGCGAACGTCATAGACCTGCGCCCGCTTCTCGGGCAGCAGATCGACGATCTCGCGCATACCGTCGCCGGAGCCTGCCGGCACGGGTCGCTCGGGCGGCGCCTCGTTGCAATGGGACGGCAGGTAGGAGAGAAATGTCCGGATCGCCGCCAGGGCATCCTCATCGCGGTCGACGACCATATCGGCGAAGCCCGTCGTCTCGGTATGCAGCTTCCAGCCACCGAGTTCCTCAGGATCGACGGTCTCTCCAATCGCCAGTGACGCGAGCAGCGAACTCGACACCGCGAGCACGGCACCCTTTCGTATGACGCAGAAATCGGAAAGCACCGCATACCAACTCGACGAACCGTATGAGAGCCCGAGCGTCGCCGAGGCCCACGGTGTTTCGCGCTGGCGCACGTATTGCGTCGGATCGTTGCCGAGCAGCGAGCCCATCCCGCGTGAGCCCATATGATCGGGCATCCGCGCACCCGACGATTCCCCGATGAAAATCAACGGCAAGCCGCGCGCCGTCGCAACGCGCTTCGCGTGACCGATCTTGCGCCCGTTCGTCGACGACGATGACGCGCCCATTACGGTGAAATCGTTGGAGACCACCGCGACGTCGCGGCCATCGATCCGGCCGAAGCCGGCGACCTTGCCGTCAGCGGCGGAGCGGTCGCGATCCTCAGGACGCGACGCGGAGACGCCGAACAGTCCGGTCTCGATAAAGCTTCCGGGATCGAGCAGACCGTCGACGCGCGACCGCGCATTCATCACGCCCGCCGCCTCGCGCCGCTGCAGGCGCTCGGGACCGCCCATGCCGAGGGCCTTGGCCTCGCGCGCAGCGAACTCTCGCTCCAGCCGTACGCGACGCGGCTCCGGATGAGTATCAGTTTTGCGATCAGCGGCCATTCAAGTGCAGCTTTCCGGTTTGGTTTTCACGTGTGGGATGCCGGCTCGGCGCAGGCGACGACTCCGGCGCGAACGAGATCAGCGATCCTTACGGCATCGTAGCCAAGTACATCTCCGAGAACCGCGTGCGTGTCCTGCCCGACGGCGCGGCCGGCGTGGCGCACGCCGCCGGGGGTTTCCGACAAGCGCGGAACGACGCCGGCCATCGCGACGCTGCCCATCGCCTCATCCGGCGCGGCAACGATCGACTTGCGCGCCGCGTAATGAGGGTCGGCAAAAATGTCGGCCATGGTGTAGATCCGCGTCGCTGGCACCGCGGCCTCGGTCAGCTTCCTCTCCAGCATTGCCAGCGGATGCGATTGCGTCCACCGCGCGATGATCTCGTCGAGCGCTTCGACATTCTGATTGCGGGCAAGCGCCTTGGCAAAGCGCGGATCTTCGGCGAGCCCCGGCTGCTCCATCACCTGCGCCAGTCGCCGGAACAGGCTGTCCGCCATCGCGGTGATGAGAATGAAACTGCCGTCGCTGGTAGGGTAGAGATTATTCGGATTGCTCCCCGGCAGCCGCGAGCCGGTGCGGTTGGCAACGTGGCCGGCCTTCTCGAAGGCTGGGATCCACGGCTCCATGAAGTTGAACGCGCATTCGTAGAGCGCGGCATCGATGAACTGTCCGCGCCCGGTTACATTGCGCGCCATGATCGCCATGACCGCACCGTAGGCGGCGTGCAGGCCCGTGATGTAATCCGTCAGGGAGACGGCCACACGCGACGGGGGCCTGTCGGGATCGCCGGTCAAATGCCGCATGCCGCTGACGGCTTCGCAGATGACGCCGTAGCCCGGCCGCGTGGCATACGGGCCGTCCTGGCCGTATCCCGAAATGCGCACCATTACGAGTCGCGGATTAAGGCTCGATAGCTGCTCCCATCCGAGCCCCCAGCCCTCAAGGGTACCGGGCTTGAAGTTCTCGACCACGATATCGGACTTCACGGCGAGTTCGCGTACCAACGCGTGTCCTTCGGGTCGCCGAAGGTCGATCGACATCAGCTTCTTGTTGCGAAAGATGCTCGCGGCATAGAGGGAATGCCCGTCGTGCTGCTGTCCCATCGTGCGAACGGGGTCGCCTTCCGACGGCTCGACTTTGATCACCTCGGCGCCGAAGTCAGCAAGCATACGCCCGCAGAACGGTCCCGCAACGGTGGAGCCAATCTCCAGCACTCTGATGCCCGTGAGCGGACCATGGTCCATCGCCACGCGCGTTTCCTCCGTGTTGTCCGCTCTGCGCCTTAAAGGACGTAGTTGCGGAATTTATTGAGCGCTTCCTTTGCGCTTCGCATATTGAGCCGCTTCAACCGTTCGGCCTCGGCGCCATCACCGCGTCGCATGGCCGCCAGGACCGCACGATGCTGCTCGAGACCCGCCTCGGCGCGCCCCGGCAGAATGATGATGCGGCGAATAACGAAACTCGTGCGCTCATAGATGCTGTCGAGCATCTGCGCGGCGATTGGATTGCCGGCGGCGGCAATCGTGCGCTGGCGGAGCCAATCATAGCCATCGACATAGGCGTCGAAGTCCCCGTCCTTGAGGAAGTTGGCCATCGGCGCGTTGTAGTGATCGACGAGATCCTGCCAGCTTTCCGAGGGGACGTTCTCCGTCGCCAAGCGCGCGCACAGCCCTTCGAGCACTTCACGCACATCGTAGAGCTTGAAAACGAGTTCCATATCGAGACGTGTGACGACCGCGCCGCGATGCGGAATGCGCTCGATGAGGCCGCGACTTTCAAGCGTGCCGAACACTTCCCGGATGCGCGTGCGGGGCACGCCGAACTCCGCGGCGAGATCTTGCTCGCGCAGCTTTGCACCCGGCGGAATTTCCTGTCCGGCGATACGTCTGCGGAGCGTTTCGAGGATCGCTTCGGGCGTGACAACGGCCTTGCCGGAACGCTCGCTCCTCGCGCCGCGCTTCTGTAATTTATTTTTTAATGTCAGTAGCTTGGCGGACATTCTGCAGCCAATCAAAAAGCGAAGACGAGAAAGTTTAGTGAGATGGCGCCAAATATGTCAACAATATTGTGTTCGAATTTTCCGCAACCTCGGGCGGTGCAGTGCAGCACCCGCCGCACGCTCATCGGCGCGCCACACACGATCAAAAAAACTGCTAAGATGGGCACTCCGCATTTCGCGGACGTTCCAGCGACCATGCACAGGCCATCATTTCCGTCATGCAGATCGTCACCTGGCTTCAATCGACGCTGACCTTCACTTGGCTGCACACCACCCTCAGCCTGATCGCACTGTTTTCGGGATTCGTCGTGATGCGCGACCTGCTCAAGTCCGCCGCGCCGGACGCCTGGACGACGACGTTTCTCGTCTCGTCCATCGCCACGAGCGCGACCGGATTCGGCTTTCCCTTCACGAAATTCTTGCCGTCCCACGGGGTCGGCGTCATCGCGCTGGTTGTGCTCACCCTTGCGCTGATCGCGGCGTACGGTTTCGGCAACAGAGGGGCGTGGCGCCCCGTCTACGCCGTCAGCTTGGTCGTCGCGCAATTCTTCAATGTGTTCGTCGCGATCGCGCAGGCGTTCGCAAAGGTCCCGGAACTGCGTGCGTTGGCGCCAACTCAATCGGAGCCGCCGTTCGCCATCGCCGAGGGCGTCGCACTATTGGTGTTCGTCGCGCTCGCAATCGCGGCGGCACG
>LNEA01000389.1 GCA_001464855.1 Rhizobiales bacterium Ga0077530 | reverse complement strand
ATTCCCAGCATGAAGGTGCCGAGCGCGCACGTCAGCGTCGTCTCCAAAAACTCCGGCCAGTTCCACCCGGGTAGCACCAGCAGCATGACCGGCGAATAGCAGAACACGAACGGCACCATGATCTTGGCGTTCGACAGCTTGAAGGCTGCAAATCCGGTCTTCCACGGATTGGAATTGGCGATTGCCGCGGCGGCGTAGGCGGAGGTGCAAACGGGCGGCGTGACCTCCGAGATGATGCCGTAGAACAGCACGAACATGTGCGTCGCGAGCGGCGGCACGCCAAGGTTGGTGAAGGCTGGTTGGGCGACCGTGACCAGCATGATGTAGAGCGCCGTCGTCGGCACGCCCGCGCCCATCAGGATGCATGCGATGGCGATGAACGTCATCGTCAGAAA
>LNEA01000388.1 GCA_001464855.1 Rhizobiales bacterium Ga0077530 | reverse complement strand
CGGTTGTTCTGTAGATACTTCGCGACGGTTCGCTCGAACACGATCCGCGTGTTCGCCGTATAAAGCGGCTGCATGGCCGAAAGAACGCCATACGCGGCGCCGATGCCGATCAGCGTACCGATGACGATGTAGTACCAACCACGGCGGACGATACCGACCATGTCGGCCACATCGACCTGGGCGGAAGCCGAGGCCTCAGGACGGTTTGCGTCATCGACGATCGAACGAGTGTCGTATGGGGACATGCTGGGGGCTCAAGGTTACTCAACGCGACATCAGAACAGGCCAGAACTGGCACAACAGAACGGCCAAAGGCAGCCATGCAAAAATCGTGCGAGTTCGGCCAAGGACCCAGCCAGAAAACCGCGGCACCGCCCAAGGACCGGCCTTCGCCGCCCGAAACCGATAGCACTCAATAATTACACTTCATACTAACACACTCAAGATGAAGCAAAATCAGCACGGAACGTACAAACTATTTCTTCCGCCTAGACGAAATGCCAGCCCCTGCCAGCTCCCTCAATGTCATGGCGATTTCGGCCCATTCTCAACTGAAGCACCGACGTTCAAGCGCAATCGAAGTCTTTTCTGCAAGCTTCTCCGGCAGTCGGCCTCGGTTGAAGCACACCCCGCCCGCTGCTACATTTGCCACTCTCAATTCCTCTCAAACGTAGTAATTTCAAAATATTAAGAGTGTATCGTCGCAGCTTGTCTTGATCCCGGCAGGTCCGGATCTGTACGGCGTTGGCACGACGCTTGCGGAGCGACTCGAACTTCCTTCAGGAATTCTGGAATGAGCACCTCATCGACCGCCACAAAGCTCAACTGTCTCCTGATCGGGGATGGTTCGTTGCTGATCCAATGCGGCGCCCTGTTGCTCGCCCATGGTCATCCGATCACCTGCGTCGTGACGGCCAATGATGCCGTCGCTGATTGGGCGCGGGAAAACGGGGCAGAGGTGGCCGCACCGGGAGCGGGACTCGCCGATCGACTGGCCGACAAAAGCTACGACTGGCTGTTCAGCATCGCCAACCTCTCGCTGATCCCCACGGCCGTCTGGCAAGCCGCCACATGCGGCGCGGCGAATTTCCATGATGGCCCTTTACCGCGTCATGCCGGGCTCAACGCACCGGCCTGGGCTCTCCTTGAGGGTGAGACGCGCTACGGCGTCACTTGGCACGCCATGTCCGATGCGGTCGATGAAGGGGACATCTACGTACAGAGTACCTTCGACATCGACGAAGAAGAAAACGTCCTGACGCTCAACACCAAGTGTTTCGAAGCAGGTATCGCGTCATTCACGGAACTCGTGGACCTGATCGAGACCGGCGCACTCGCAGGCCGGCCACAGGACCTGAGTGAGCGCACGTATCATGCCCGTCACGATCGACCAGGCGCCGCCGGAACTCTGGATTTTGCGGCAACGACCGCCGATGTCGATCGGATCGCGCGGGCTCTGAATTTCGGGCAGGGCTACATAAATCCGTTGGCGCTACCGAAGATCCGGATGCAGCACGGCGTATACTTTGTGCTCGCGCTCGAAAAGGCCGAGACAGGGACGCATGATGCCACGGGGACGGTTTGCACTTGCGATCATGACGGTGCCGTCATCGCGACGGCGGATGGCGCGGTCCGCATCAAGGAATTGGTCGATGCCGCGGGAACGCCAGTCGATCTAGTCACCGCTCTGCCAGTCGGAGAGAGCGTCGTCGCGTTGACCGCGGACGAACGCGCCGCACTTCGCGCCTTCACTGACGTGACGGCGAAGTACGAGGCCTGGTTCCTCAAACGGCTGCAGTCGGGACAGGGTCCAGAAATCTACGGCGCGTTGCCTCCGTCGACCGACGTCACGCCGAGCGTCAGATCGTTTCAGATCCCGGCACTGTCGGGGTGGGCAGAGGAGCGCGCGATCGCAGCGATCGCCGGCTACTTCGTCCGCTCGGGCGCGGCCCTTCCCATCCGTATTGCCTACATCAATGTCACGAGCGCCGCCGACGCGCGCGCCCTTCCTGGATTCGTGGCGCCTATGCTGCCACTGGTTCTGGATGCTGCCGCCGACGTCACGGGTGATGCGCTTGTCAACATGGTGAGCGCGCAGACCGCGCTGCTCGCCGAGCGCCGTGGGTTTCCTTCGGATCTAATTCTTCGCCAGCCGAATGCGCGGATCGAGCCATTCACAGTCGCAATCGCCTCATGCGAGCCATCACGCACGCCATCGGCGACCAATGCGCTGTTGACATTTTCCGTGCCTAAGGCGGGCGGCGCGCCCTCTCTGGAAATCGACACGTCTCGCCTGCCGGTCGGAATGTGCGAGAAGCTTCTCAACGGGCTCGACGCATTTGTTCGCGACTTCTCGGCCGACGGCACGAGGCGCATTTCGGATTTGCGCGTCATGTCTGAGGCGGAAGAACTTTCCGTCGTGCATACGTGCAACGAGACGGCTGTCGCCTTCGATCGCTCGGCGCTGATCCACGGATTGATCGAAGCCCAGGCGGCGCGCACCCCCGACGCGATCGCGCTCGTGTGCGAGGATCGATCGCTCACGTACCGAGAACTTGACCGACAAGCCAATCGCGTTGCGCGGGAGTTGATGGCGCGCGGCGCCGGGCCCGATCGATCGGCGCGCTCGCGATCCTGAAAGCTGGCAGCGCTTACGTCCCGCTGGATCCCACTTACCCGGTCGATCGCATTGCCTACATGATCGAAGATAGTGGCTTGGGCCTGATCCTGTGTGGTCGGGACCTGACGCCGCCGGTAAAATCACGCGACATCGGCATCGTCGTGATCGAAGATGCGCTGGCGTCCGACGATGCAGCGGCGGCGCACAGCGACGTCTCGGCGGATCATCTCGCCTACGTGATCTATACCTCTGGCTCCACGGGGCGGCCGAAGGGCGTGATGGTCGAGCACCGCAACGCCATCAATTTCTTCGCCGGCATGGATGGGCGTGTCCAGCGGTCATCCGAAGGGCAGGATGTGTGGCTTGCCGTCACCAGCCTGTCGTTCGACATCTCCGTGCTCGAGTTGTTCTGGACGCTGTCGCACGGCTTCAAGGTTGTCATCCAGACGGACAGGCGGCACGCGGCTCCAGCAGCGCGGCGGTCGGCGCGACAAAAGGGCGGCACGGACTTCAGCCTGTTTTTCTGGGGCAATGACGACGGGCCTGGCCCGCGAAAGTATGAACTGCTGCTCGAGAGCGCACGCTATGCCGACAGCCGCGGCTTTCGCGCCGTCTGGACGCCGGAGCGGCATTTCCACGCTTTCGGCGGGCCCTATCCGAACCCTTCCGTCACGGGGGCGGCGGTCGCCGCGATCACGAAGAATCTCGATATTCGCGCGGGAAGCTGCGTCCTGCCGCTGCACCATCCGGCTCGAGTGGTCGAGGAATGGTCGGTCATCGACAACATCTGCAACGGCCGCGCTGGATTGGCTTTTGCATCCGGTTGGATGCCCGAGGACTTCTTACTGCGGCCGGAGAATGCGCCGCCCGACAACAAAACGGCGATGCTGCGCGATATCGAAACCGTGCGCCGTCTCTGGCGCGGCGAGCCCGTCAAATTCACAGCGCCTGGCGGCAAGGAAGTGAGCGTCGTCACGCAGCCGCGCCCCGTCAGCAAAGAGCTCCCGATCTGGGTCACCACGGCCGGCAATCCCGACACCTACCGCGATGCGGCGAGGCTCGGCGCAAACGTCCTTACCCATTTGCTCGGCCAGTCGATCGCAGAGGTCGGCGAAAAGGTTGCCATCTATCGCCAGACGCTTGCCGAGACGGGGCGCAACCCCGCCGACTACACCGTGACGCTGATGCTCCACACCTTGCTCGGTGAGGACAAGGAGCAGGTGCGCGACATCGCGCGCGAACCGATGAAGGCCTATTTGCGGAGCGCGGTCGCCCTGATCAAGCAGTATGCTTGGGCATTTCCCGCGTTCAAGAAGCCGACCGGTGCGGCGAAGGCGATGGACGTCGACCTTCAAACGCTCGACCCCGAGGAACTCGACGCCATCATCGAGTTTGCCTTCTTGCGCTACTTCGATGACAGCGGCCTGTTCGGAACGGTCGACGATGCACTCGCCCGAGTCGAGCAGATCAAGGCGATCGGGGTCGACGAGATTGCGTGTCTGATCGACTTCGGGGTGCCGGCTGCGGCCGCCATGACGGCGTTGGAGCCGCTTGCGACGGTTGTCGCCGCTGCAAATCCGACGATTGATGATGCCCCGGCGGAAGGCGATTTCAGCGTCGGCAATCTCATCCGACATCATCGCGTCACGCATCTGCAATTCACGCCGTCGATGGCCGCGATGATTCTGATGGATGACGGCGCGCGACAGGCTCTCGCCGGCGTGCGCCACCTGTTCATTGGCGGCGAAGCATTGCAGTCGGCGCTGGTGCGCGAATTGCGCAGCGTGACCGATGCCACGATTGAGAACATGTACGGTCCCACCGAGACGACCGTGTGGTCGTCCACCATGACGGTCGATGGTCAGGTCGACGGGGTCGTCCCGTTGGGTACGCCAATTGCGAATACGCAGCTTTACGTTCTCGATCAGGCGCTGAGGCCTGTCCCGACCGGACAACCCGGCGAACTCTTTATCGGCGGCGATGGCGTGACGCGCGGCTATCTCGAGCGACCAGACCTGACGTCGGAGCGCTTTGTGCCCAATCCGTTCACGCTGAGCGGCCGCATGTACCGCACCGGTGATCTGGTGCGCAGGGATGAAAACGGTGCGATCCAGTTCATCGGCCGGGTCGATCATCAGGTGAAGGTGCGCGGCTATCGTATTGAACTCGGTGAGATCGAAGCGCACCTTGCGACGCATCCCACCGTCGCTGAGGCCGTCGTCGTGGTTCGTGAGGACGAGCCGAATGACGTTCGCATCGTCGCATACGTGCGGCCGAGCGGCGCGGCGATTTCGGACGAAGCCTTGCGCGCCCATGTAAGAGAGAGGCTTCCCGACTACATGATGCCGGCGCACTTCGTGACCGTTCAGAAATTTCCGCTCACGCCGAACGCGAAAGTCGATCGCGCGCGCCTGCCTCGACCCGGGACCAGCCACTCTCCGCAACCCAAGACCAAGTCTTTTCCCGAGCAAGCCTTCGTATCGCCTGTCGGCGATGCCGCTCAGCACATCGCCGATGCATTCAAGCGCGTGCTCGGGTGCGAGCGCGTCGGCATGAACGATAACTTCTTCAATCTTGGAGGCCACTCGCTACTCGCCGTCCAACTTCATCGCGACCTCAAGTCCAGCCTCGCGTCGGAACTCACGATCACGGACATCTATCGGTTCCCGACCGTCGCAGGTCTTTTGTCGCGCGTATCCGATCGAGGTGCGGCCAACGCCAAGCTGGGACAAGTCGCAGATCGTGCAGCGGCACGGCGCAACGCGCTGGCTGCTCGTACCGGACGCCGTGTGAGCTGAGCGTCGTGGGATTCTTCACGGCGCTGCTCGATCCCGGAATTGCGATCGCCGAGGCGCCATTAAGCGGCGCGCCAGACGACCTCACGGCCGAAGATGCGATCAGCGTCGCCCAAGCCGTCCCGCGTCGGCGTCTGGAGTTCGCGATGGGGAGAACGTGCGCGCGCGCTGCTATGGCGACCTTGGGCTACGCAAG
>LNEA01000387.1 GCA_001464855.1 Rhizobiales bacterium Ga0077530 | reverse complement strand
GGCGCCGGGCTGGCAACGCAGGTTCTTCAGGCAGAACGGATTTGTCCGCGGTGATCTCCGATCTGGTAGCCTGCGTCCCGGTGATTTCCATAGGTAGCTCGGGCGATTTGTTGCATCAGCGCCGCCCCGACCATTCCATAATATATATTATGCGAATGACATCATGGATCAGAGATCATCGTTGATCGGCCAATTTTCGGGCCGCCGAGCGGGCTTTCCGGCGACGGCCCACGAGCAAACGACCTCAGACCTTGGCGGGCCGGCTCTGCTCATAGGCACGGCGGATGACCTCTTGAGCACCTGGCGTCATCCGGAACCCGTCGATCTCGCTAAGCGGCACGAAACGCGCGTCGCGCACGTCTGTCGCTGCGACCGGCTCTCCGTCAAAGCTGTCGCCCCTGAAAACCGCGAGCACGTAATGCGCCCTGAGCGTCCCATCGCCGTCGCGGAAAATGGCGTCGTGCACATCGACCAGCCCGGCGAGTGTCACGACGAGCCCAGTTTCCTCGCCCACCTCTCGCGCGGCCGCATCGCGCGCGGTTTCGCCGGGTTCGATGTGGCCACCGGGCAAGCTCCAGGTACCGGGCAACGCCCCCTTCCCCCGCTCGACGATCAGGACGGTGTCGCCGCGGAAGATGACGGCACTCGCCGCGGGCCGTGGCCACTCCGGCCGCTTCAGCGCTTCTGGTGCCACGATCGGATACCCGGGGTTGCTGCGGTTATGTCACGAGCGAGATGACGGTCGTTTGGTCGAGCGTCTCGCCAAACCACGCCGTGATTGCGGCCTGGCGCTCGCCGAGATATTTCGGCCGCCCATTGTCGAGCACCATCGGCAGGTCATGCCCTGGCAGCAGGACAGTGCCCGGCTTCTTCTGCCAAAGTTGCCAGATCAGTTCGATCGACGCGCGGGTGACCGCGGGATCGTAGGTCATGTCGGCTTCACGCGTCAGCAACTCCGCGCGGTTCTTCGCGGCATCACCGGTCATCACGATGTCGCGCTCTCGGCCCTCGATCACGAAGACCAGATGTCCCGGCGTGTGGCCGGGGGCATGATGCGTGGCAATGCCGGGCAGTACCTCGGCCCCAGGCTTTATCTGTACGAGCTGCGGTGAGACGGCCAACTCGCGCACGTAAAGCTCGGGCACCGGCGTCGTGCCCCATGGCTCCTTGACCGCCCACTCGAGCTCGCCGGCTCCGATGTGGATGCGCGCCTTCGGGAACATCACCCAGTTGACCGAATGGTCGTGATGCGAGTGCGTGAGGATGACGTCGGTGACATCGGCGGACGTCAGCCCGTGAACCTTGAGCTGCTCCTGGATGAGCTTGCGTTGGCCGAACGACCCGACGTCCATGATCGCGACGCGTCCTTCGCCGCGCAACAGCACGTTGGTGCTCCAGCCGAGACTGCCGTGACATACCGATTTGCCCGGATATCCCTGCACGAGGATATCCAGGTTGTAGCTCCCGAATTTCATCATCGCTCCTGTCCGACGGCTACTGCGTCAGCACGATCTTGCCGAAATGCTCGTTCGCCTTCATGTGCGCGAGCGCGGCTGCCGCCTGCTCCAGCGGATAGGTCTTGTCGATCGGCAGCGCCAGCTTGCCTTCCTCGACCGCGCCCCACAGATCGATGCGCATCAGACGGTTGATCTCGCGCACCTCTTCGACCGAGCGCGTGCGGAACGTGACGCCGATGTAGTCGATGCGCTTGGCGGCGTGGAGATCGAAATCGAACTCCCCAGTGAAGCCGCCGAGCCGGCCGACATTGACGATGCGCCCGAGCACCTTGGCCGCCTTCAGGTTGCCGTTCGCTACCGGCGCGGAGATCTGGTCGACGATGAGATCGACGCCCTTGCCGTCCGTCGCTTTGACGACCGCGTCGGCCCAGCCGGGATCCTTCGTGTCGATGGCGAGGTCGGCGCCGAACTCCTTGAGGCGCGCGCGCCGCCCTTCATTCGTCGACGAACCGATCACCAGCGCCGCGCCCATGAACTTGGCGATCTGCATCCCCATGATGCCGACGCCGGAGCTCGCGCCTTGGATGAGTACGCTCTCACCCTTCTTGAGCCGGCCCGCGGTGACCAGTGCGTTGTGCATCGTCTGCAGCGCGATCGGCAGCGTCGCCGCCTGTGTGTACGTCATGTTGTTCGCCGGGATCTTCGCGACGCGCCCGTAGTCGGTGACGGCATACTCGGCGTAACCGGCGTTGCCCGAGCACATCACGCGATCGCCCACCTTGATCCCTGTCACCTGGCTCCCGGTCTCGACGACTTCACCGGCGAACTCGAGCCCGAGGATGGCGCCGGCGCCACCATGTGCGCCGTGAGCGCGGCCCGAGGCCATGATCAAATCGGCGCGGTTGAGGCCGCTTGCGCGCACGCTCACCAGCACCTGCGTCGGTCCAGGCGTCGGCTTCGGTACTTCGCGGATTTCGACGCCGGACGCGCCGACGACTGCTGCTTTCATCATGGTAGGAACCTCCCGTGGCCCATAGGGCTCTTCGTTTCGCGCTTGCGGCGATCATACCCCATCGGCGGCGCCCGTTAAGGCCCCTTCGAAGCTGCGGTTCAGCAACGCTCAGGAAGCGCTACGCGCGATAGCCTTCGAAGATGGGCGCGTCTGCCCATTTGGCAGCGATGGCGCGCTCTCGCTCGGTGCGCACCGTCCAGGTGAACAGTGGCAACCCCATGCCGTCGCGCGTAAAGCGGGTCACCGGCGTCGGCAGCGCCTGGACGTGATAGGCGAAAAAATCTGGCGCGGCGTTTCGGCTTTCGAGGAGGTACGTCAGGCTGATGGCGCGCGAGGAGTCGATCTTGTTCGGCCACCAGTTGTTGACCGTGTAGTCGCAGGCGATGATCCCCCGCGGTACGGCCGGCGCGAGTTCCCGGCAGCGCGCCATGACCGCGGGATCGAACGACATCAGCGCCAGTGGGCCTTGATAGGTCGCCGTGATCGCCGCAATCGCTTCGAGGAATCCCGGCAGCGGATCATCCCAGTCGCTCTTGATCTCGACCAGTAGCGGCACCCTCCCGCCGGCCATAGCCAGGAACTCGGTGTAGGGGAGAATGGGCGTGTCCTGGCCGCGATAGCGCAGCTTGGCGAGATCCGCTGGCGTGCGGTCGCTGACCAACCCGTCTGCATCGATCAGACGCTTGAGCGCCCGGTCGTGGAACACCATCGGCGTGCCATCCGATGCAGGCTGGAGATCGCATTCGATGCCATAACCGCCGGCGATGGCGGCAAGGAAAGCGGGCCCGGTGTTTTCGATCACGCCAGCGTTGCGGTCGTGGAGGCCGCGATGGGCGATAGGCCGGATGAATTTTGTGCGGTCGAACATGGTCCCTCGGCTGTCGTATCGCGATGGCGGCAGGCGGACTGCTCCGGTGGACGTACTGCGACGATCAGGATCCACGCAACTTTTATTGAGGCACTGGCCGGCGAACGGCCTTCGCCTCGCGCCTGTTTCGCGCCAGTTGCGCCTGAGCGTCCATCAGTTCGTCGGCTAGCATCAAAGCGGCCATCAGCAGGAGGCGACCGTCGCCAGCAGCGGCAAACTCACCGGCGAGCGAGTCGACGCGGCGGCGCACGATATCCGCCAGCGCGAGAAGGCGCTCCTCCTCGCCATCGCCACACTCCAGGCGGTAAGTCCGCCCGTTGATTGTGATCGTCGCCTGCCCCACAGCTCCGGCCCCCGCCCACGCCCCAGCAATGTCGCTCCTCAATCGTCGATCAGATTGCGCAATGAATCGATCACCCAATCGATGCGATTGACGACCTGTTCGCGGCTTTCCTCGAGCGCCTGGATGCGGGTCGTCGCGGCAGCGAGGTCGGCCTGAAGGCGATCGCGTTCGCTCTCGAGCTTGATGACCCGCGCCAAGAGCGATGACGCATCAAGCTGACGTGCATCCATCTGCTTCGGCGGCCGCGTCGTGGCCTTTGATGCGCTTGGTGCAGCGCTGGGCGCTGCCTTGGACGCCGTGCTCTTGCCGGTGCGGCGCGCCGTCTTCGCTCCGATCTTGATCCCAGCTTCTTTGCCCGTGGCGGATTTCGCCGCGGCACCCTTTGTCCCTGGTGTTTTTGACGCGGGTGCCCTGGAGACGGGTGCCTTGCGCGATTTGCTGCTGCCGCGCTCGCTCATCTCGAACCTTCCATCCCACGGCCGGCGACTCTGAAGCACCACCGGCAGACGCAGGATCGCCCTCGCGATCGACCCGTCCGATAAAGATGCTGCAAAATCATTATTCTAAAGCACTTCCGCCCGATCTCACTCAGCCGCGACACGATTGTGAGAGATCGAACAGTGCTCAAGGCGCCCCGCGCTCAGTCCGCCGTTAACTAAAACTATGTGGCTCGCGCCCTGTGCGTCAATCACGATGAGTGCGTGCCCGCACTACTTTCGACGGAGCTGTGCCGCGGAGGTCAGCGAAGATCCTCGCCGGTGCGGATGGCGGAGATGATGACGATCGCTTGAGCCATCGGAAAATCGTCTGTGATGGTGAGATCGATCCGCGCCTCGTAGCCTCGCGGTGTCATGCGTGCGAGTTGCGCTGCCGCCCCCCCCGTGAGCATCAGCGTCGGACGGCCGGAGGGGAGGTTGACGACCCCCATGTCCCGCCAGTAGACGCCGCGGCGCAGTCCCGTCCCCAGCGCCTTCGAACACGCTTCCTTGGCTGCAAAGCGTTTCGCATAGGAGGCTGCGCGCATCCGGCGACGATCGGATTTGCGCCGCTCGATTTCCGTAAAAATGCGGTTGAGGAACCGGTCGCCGTATTTTTCGATCGTTCGCTCGATGCGACGGATGTCGATGACGTCGTTGCCGAGGCCGAGGATCATATCCGCCTGCTCCCGCCGCCGCCTGCACTCGAGCGCGCCTCGCGCATCAGAGCGCTCATCCGCTCGATCGCCGGCCTCAGTCCGATCATGATCGCTTCGCCGATCAGGAAGTGCCCGATGTTGAGTTCAGCAATCTCGGGGATGGCGGCAATCTCGCCAACGGTATTGTAGGTCAGGCCGTGTCCGGCGTGCACTTCGAGTCCGGCCGCGTGCGCGACGCGGGCAGCGACAACGATACGTTGGACTTCCTTCTCGACCCGCTGCCAATCATTTTCCAGCGCGTGTTCGCAATAGGTCCCGGTGTGGAGTTCGACGATGTCGGCGCCGAGGCGCGCCGACGCCTCGATCGGCGCGCGGTCCGGCTCGATGAACAGCGACACGCGAATGCCCGCCGACTTCAGTTCGCCAATACACCGCTCGAGGAAGCTCCCCGCGCCGATGACGTCGAGACCGCCCTCGGTCGTGCGCTCCTCGCGTTTCTCGGGCACGAGGCAACACGCATGGGGCACCGTCTTCAAGGCGAGCGCGAGCATCTCAGGCGTGGCGGCCATCTCGAAATTGAGCGGACGCGTCAGCTCGGCTTTGAGTCGCACGATGTCGTCATCGCGGATATGGCGGCGATCCTCGCGCAGATGTGCCGTAATCCCGTCGGCGCCCGCTTCGACCGCAAGATGAGCCGCGCGCACCGGATCGGGATGGCGGCCGCCACGCGCATTGCGCACCGTTGCGACATGATCGACATTGATGCCGAGGCGCAGGGCCCCAGGCAGCGCATTCTCTTTGGTCATTGAAACGTGCTCGCCTTCCAGCGCCTCAGCATCGCGGCTGTCGCCGCGCCGCAGTCGAGCCCTATCGTCCGCGTCAGGCTGGTTGCTGGCTGCGGAAGGCCTCGGCTGCACGGCGGCCTATGAAATAGAGAGCGCCACCGGAAATCAACCCCAGCACCAGCCCGCCGGCGAACAGCGGCTTCAGGATCGGCCAAAGGAGCGTCTTGGCGCCGTCGAGCACGGTCAGCCACCCGACGCTGGCGCCAGGAGGTTCGCCAAGCCGCGCCAGCGTGCGCTGAAGCTCTTCCACCGTCATCGCGCCGGGTTCGCCCAGCAGCGCAATCCCGATCACATAGGAGGCGACCCACATCATCGGCCAAGTGATCGGATTTCCAGCCCAGGTGCCGAGCAACGCTGCGCCGACGTTGGCACGCCCAACCCAGGCGAACATGGCCGCGAGTATCAT
Source organism: Rhizobiales bacterium Ga0077530 (assembly GCA_001464855.1). Taxonomy (GTDB): domain Bacteria; phylum Pseudomonadota; class Alphaproteobacteria; order Rhizobiales; family Hyphomicrobiaceae. The sequence continues at coordinate 5,848 of LNEA01000387.1, read as the reverse complement.
CTGGACGCCGAGAATTGGCAGGAACGCGACGAATACCCCCATTGCCAGCCCGAGCCCAACGGCGTGCGGCGTCGCTTCCAGACGCAAGATCGCCCGCCACGCGGGCAGAAAGCCGGAGCGCGCGGCCGGTTTCGAGAGATCGACGCTCTCGCTCGGCTCGGGACGCACTCGCGATTTGAAGGGCATGTAGGGGCTCGTTGGCATGAAGAAGCTATGGGTGCCAGGTACGGCCCCAGTGTGACGCGACGCAGGACGCGACAAGGCTGTAACGCGATTTGAACTGAACTGTGGCTACTCGAAGACTCGCTCGACCTTGCTGACGACCGACTTGCTCGCCAAACCCTGGATGATGCGATTCAGATGCATCAGGTCGAAAACTTCCACCTCCACCTGCATCTCCGTGAAGTCCGCACCTCGGTGCAGCATCCGAAGATTGTCGATGTTGCCGTCCGCTTCGCCGATGACCTGTGCGATCTGGGCGAGCGTGCCGGGTTCGTTCAGTACCGTCACCATGATCCGCGCGGGAAACCGCTCGGGCGCTTCGTCACTGACGTCCCAAGTGACGTCGATCCAGCGCTCGTGCTCGAACTCGCTCAGACGCGGAGAATGAATTTGGAAGATGCGGATTCCCTCTCCTTGCGTCAAGACGCCGACGATACGATCGCCCGGCACCGCGCCGCCCGGTTCGAAGGTGACCGGAATATCGTTGCGCACGCCGCGAATCACGATCCCCCTTCCGCTGCCCCCGATTTCCGGATCACCGCTCCCAGTGCCGCCGCTTGATGGCCAGCGAAATTTCAAGCCCATGACTTTGGATAGATTGAACCAGCCTTCCTCGGCAGCCGGGTTCTGCTCGTAGCGATTGCGCGGCTTTGCAGCGGCCGGAGCCGGGGGCGGTGCCGCGCCCGGCGCGATGGCGCGGAGCACATCGCCGATCGGCAACTCACTGCGACCGACCGCGGCGTGCACGTCCTCGACGGTCTTGTGCGTCAGGCGGCTGAGCACGCGGCGGAGCTTATCGTCAGTATAATCAACGCCGATCTTGGCGAACGCGGAGACGATGAGACGCCGGCCGAGTTCCGCGTACTGGCGTCGTAGCGTATCGCGCGCCGCGCGGCGGATCGCGCTGCGGGCCTTTCCGGTCACTGCGATGCCCTCCCATGCGGCGGGCGGCGTACGGCTCGCGGACGTGATGATCTGGACTTCGTCGCCATTGCGCAGCGCCGTCGACAGTGGCATCTGGCGTCCGTTGATGTTGGCGCCGACGCAGGAGTTGCCGACGTCGGTGTGCACCGCGTAGGCGAAGTCGATTGGTGTCGCGCCCTGTGGCAGCGCGATCAGCCGCCCCTTGGGCGTGAAGCAGAACACCTGATCGTGGAACAGTTCGAGCTTTGTGTGTTCCAGGAATTCTTCCGAATTGTCGCCTTCGAGCAACGTTTCCACGAGTCGGCGCAGCCAGATATACGGTCCCATGTCCCGCGGTGCGTCGGAACTGGGTGCCTTGCCGTTGGTGCCGGCGCGTTCGGTCAGATCCTTATAGAGTGTGTGTGCGGCGACGCCGTACTCGGCGGTCACGTGCATTGCTTGCGTGCGGAGCTGGAGTTCGACGCGCTGGTGGCGCGGACCGACGATCGTAGTGTGGATCGACCGGTAGCCGTTCTGCTTCGGCGTGGAGATGTAGTCCTTGAAGCGGCCGGGAACGGCGCGCCAGGTGGTGTGAACGACACCCAGGACGCGATAGCAGTCCTCGACGCTCTTGCAAATGACTCGGAAGCCGTAGAGGTCGGAGAGCTGCTCCAGCGAGATCTGCCGGTTCTCCATTTTCCGCCAGATCGAATACGGCTTCTTCTCGCGCCCCGTTACGTCGCCGGCAAAACCTGCTTCCCCGAGCTTTTCGATCAAGCTCAGGCGAATCTCGCCGACGAGCCCCTGATTGTTGTCGGTGAGGCGATCAAGCCGCTCACGTACCGTGCGGTAGGCCTCGGGATGCAGCCAGCGGAATGCAAGCTCCTCGAGTTCCTCGCGCATCGCCTGCATGCCCATGCGACCGGCAAGCGGCGCGTAGATCTCGAGCGTCTCCTCGCTGGCGCGCCTGCGGCTCGCGGGTGGAACGTGCTCTAGCGTGCGCATGTTGTGGAGGCGGTCTGCAAGCTTGACCAGCAGTACCCTTATGTCAGTCGATATGGCGACCAGAAGCTTGCGGAAATTCTCCGCCTGCTCGGCCTTCTTGGACACGAGGTCGAGGCGCTTGATCTTGGTCAGCCCGTCGACCAGGACGCCGATCTCAGATCCGAAGAGCTGGTCGATCTCTGCCCGCGTCGCCTCAGTATCTTCGATGACGTCGTGCAGAAGCGCTGTCGCGATGGTGGCGTCGTCGAGCTTCAGGTCGGTGAGGATCGCTGCGACTTCGAGGGGGTGGGAAAAATATGGGTCGCCCGAGGCGCGCTTCTGGTTGCCGTGGGCGCGCATGGCATAAACGTAGGCACGATTCAGAAGCGACTCATCCGCCTTGGGATCGTAGCGCAGCACCCTCTCGACGAGTTCGTACTGGCGCATCATGACGCTTCAGGCCTCTCATCGGCGCCTCAAACCCGGCGCAATGGAGCGCCGGCACTCCACTCGTTCCCTGTCGATCGGTCCCACGCAACGTCACGCGGCACTACGCGGCGATTGCGGAATGCTACGAGTTGCATCCGCGCGCCGAACGCGGCCGCAGCGATAAACAGTGCGGCAGCGCGTTCCGTCAGCGCCCGCGCGACCCGCCGTTGCCGCCGCCACCACCACCGCCGCCACCATTTGATGATGGCTCGATCGGTGCCATGCTTTCCATGGCCCGCAAGAGCTGCTCTTCCGACATCGACATTTGGTCAATCGAGGTATCGGCGGACGGGTCGTCCCGACCGAGCGGCGCGTTACGACGGTCAGCGCCGAGTAGCGGTGCCGCGCCGGCCTCCGGCTCGTCGATTTCGACGTTCTTCTGGATCGAATGGATCAAGCTCTCGCGAAGATCGTCGGCCGGAACGGTCGGCTCGGCGATCTCCCGGAGGGCGATCACGGGGTTCTTGTCGTTGTCGGACTCAATTGTCAGGTGGGAACCTGAGGCGATCGCGCGTGCGCGATGCGCCGCCAAGAGCACCAGCTCGAACCGATTGGGGACCTTCTCCACGCAGTCTTCAACGGTTACACGCGCCATCGCTGCAGCACCTCGCGGTCAGAAATCGATAGGGAAAGGGCGCAATGTCGCGCACCGCAGCGAGCCCACGCCCGCTCATGCGCCGTACATGCCACGAATAGGTCTTTGAATCAAGTCGGGGTCGCCTTTCGGTGGTAGATCGGCCGCCCCTGCCCTCGTTCTGCACCCGGTCCTTGGACTCGATGACGCAATTAAAGTTGCATAGGTCCGTCGAAGTCCTAGGCAGGGTACAGATAGCGACTTCGATCATTGTATTGCTCGCCAAAGCTGGTGATCGGCGAAATGGCTGCTTAGCGCCGAAAATGGCCGGTTCTCCGAAGATGCTATTAAACGCGGCGGTCACTAGAAGCGGACAATGCTGCGGCGAAGGCCCGGCGTTCGCTTGAGCAGCTCCGAAGCGGAGACGCCAAGGACGGGATGACGCCAATGCGGAGCGATCTCGGCAAGCGGCACGAGCACAAACCCGCGCTGGTGCATAAGGGGGTGAGGGAGAATGATCGGTGCGCCGGCCCGAGTTAAGGCGGGCCAGTTCATGACGCGACCACTATGATCGAGAACATCAAGATCAAGCGGCCGGCGGCTCCAGCGCGGACTCGGTCGCCGCCCTGCCTTGCGCTCGAGTACTCTGAGTAATCGAAGCAAGGAACCAACCGATCGGTCAGCGCGTATTGCCACCACGGCATTGTAGAAGTTCGGCATCGGACCCGAACCTGCGTGCGGCAACGTCACGTAGATTCGTGAACAAACGGCAATATTAATTCCGCAGCGTTCAAGCTCAGACAAAGTGCGGTAAAGTGTATCAGGAGGCGGGCCCCAGCAACCTCGCGTATTTGCGCCCAGCGAAACAAAGATGTGCTGGCCAAGCATTTTACGCGCCGTGATATGTCAAACGCGCATTGGCGCGCTTCAACGATGAGCCTATAGTTGCGTCAATATCGCGCGTCGATTTCACTACGGTATTCCTTATGTATGCGCCCAACGACGTTCCGCCCGCATGTGTGTATGCCGATCGACCTAAGTCTGACGAGGGCTTTTGATACCACCGCCCGTGCGCGTTAGAGAACGATGAATCAGCTTGAGATAAAGGCATAGCGACGATGTTTTTTTACCCGACGGAGCGTATTGCCCTGTTCATTGACGGGGCCAACCTCTACGCAACCGCAAAGGCTCTCGGCTTCGATATCGACTACAAGAACCTGCTCGGCGTGTTCCGCAGCAAGGGCTATCTTGTACGCGCTCTCTACTACACAGCGCTCATCGAAGATCAGGAATATTCTTCGATCAGGCCATTGATCGACTGGTTGGACTATAACGGTTACACGATGGTGACCAAGCCGACCAAGGAGTTCACTGACGCTTCGGGCCGCCGCAAGATCAAAGGCAACATGGACATCGAGCTGACCGTCGATGCCATGGACCTCGCTGCGAAGCTCGACCACGTTGTCCTATTCTCGGGCGATGGCGATTTCCGTAGCCTCGTTGCCGCCCTTCAGGCCAAGGGCTTGCGCGTCAGTGTTGTCTCCACGTTGCAGACGCAGCCTCCGATGGTCGCCGACGAATTGCGGCGCCAGGCCGATCAGTTCATCGATATCGCTGATCTCGAAAAGGAAATCTGTCGCGATCCGAGCCAGCGAGTGCCCCGTGAGGCGCGTGAATCCCGGCTCGCGCAGTTCCGCGCCCAGCGTGAGGGCGTGGGCTCCGGTGACGACCCGTTGGACATGTAGTCGGTTGTCATGGCGCGCGGACGTGTCGCCGTAGCCAGCAGACCAGCGACTGATCCGGTTGCAGCGACGGCGGCGATAACGGAGCCCTGCCCGGATTGTCCCCGCTGCCCACGTCTCGTCGACTATCGCCATCGCAATCGTGCAGCCGAACCCGGCTGGCATAATGCCCCGGTCGCCTCGTTCGTCGCGCCCGGCGTGAGGGGGGCCAATAGGACCGGGCGTCCGTTCACGGGCGACTACGCTGGCGACCTGCTCTATGCGACGCTACTGGAGACCGGTTTTGCCCGCGGGGAGTACCGCGCCGATCCTGCGGATGGCCTCACGCTTGTCGACGCGCGCATCACTAACGCGGTGCGCTGCGTGCCGCCGCAGAACAAGCCAACGCCCGCTGAAATCAATACCTGCCGCGACTTTCTGACGGCGACCATACAGGCGATGCCGCGTCTCCGCGCGATACTGGTCCTCGGTCGCATTGCGCATGAGAGTACGCTCGCGGCACTTGGCCTGCGCCGAGCGGCCTTCCCATTCAGACATGGGGCGAGCCACGACCTGCCGGACCAGAGTCCCGGCGGACTGACCCTCCACTGCAGCTATCATTGCTCGCGCTACAATACGCAGACGCGACGGCTGACTCCTGAGATGTTCCGGACGGTTGTGCAGCAGGCTCGCGACGCGCTCGAGTGAGCGACTACCTTGCGAGCGAATCCGCGACGTGCTGGATGGCGCGTTCGGTTTGCGGCTCCCGCGCGGTGGGCCGCTGGACATCGTGGAAAACATCCTCGCCTGCGAGCCATCGCGTCTCGGCATCCGGCATCGCCAGCGCCACATCGAGTGCCGCTGCCAATTCCAGCGCATCTGTCGGCAAACCGGCCGCCCGCATGGCGCCGAGCAGCGTGATATGGGCGTTGCTCGCGAAGTTGAGGTAGGCGCC
>LNEA01000386.1 GCA_001464855.1 Rhizobiales bacterium Ga0077530 | reverse complement strand
AGAGCTCTGCCAATTTGTTCATTTGACGCCATGCGCAGCTACAGCAAGATTGCGGACACCGGCAATCCGTCATCGGATCGGCCGGTAAGATGCGGGAATGGTGGCAACTCATTCGCTTGCGTGGGGGATTGGCTTAAACTATTGAAGCGGTTCCAATCGATCAGAAGCTGCGATAATGCGGCCGGACGTGCGGAGGGAGGATGCGAACAAGGTGACAGCTACAACTGCGCCTGCCGTAGCTAATTCGGCTACCGATTTGGACACGATTCCGAAGCTGCTTCTGCACAATGCGAAGCAGCACGCGCTGCGTCCTGCCTTTCGCGAGAAGGCGTTCGGCATCTGGCAGACCTGGACCTGGCAGCAGACCAAGGAAGAGATCGAGGCGTTCGCGGTCGGTCTCAAGGAACTTGGCGTCGTGCGCGGCGAGACGATTGCCGTCATCGGCGACAATCGCCCGCAGCTCTATTGGGCGTTCTGCGCGGCGCAGAGCATCGGCGCGATCCCCGTTCCCGTTTACCAGGACTCCGTCGCCGACGAGATGGCCTACGTGCTGTCGCACGCGGAAGTGCGCTACGCGATCGTTGAGGACCAGGAACAGGCGGATAAAGTTCTGTCCATCGCCGCGGGCGTCGGGTCGATTCGCAAGATCATCTACAACGATCCGCGTGGGCTGCAGAAGTACGACCCCAAGGATCTGTGTTCGATTGAGAGTATTCAGGACGCCGGTCGCAAGGCGCTCAAATCGAGCCCCGATGCGGAACGGTCGTGGCTTGCGGATGTCGCGGCCGGCAAGGGCAGCGACGTCAGCGTCATGCTCTACACGTCGGGGACGACGGGGCGACCGAAAGGCGTGATGCTGACGCAGGAGAACGTCGTCGTCTCCGGTCGCAACGCCAACATCTTCGACAATTTTACGCCCGATGACACGATGATCGCCTATCTGCCGATGGCCTGGGTCGGCGATCACATCTTCTCCTATGGACAGGCATTCGCCGGCGCTCTTTGCGTTGCCTGCCCCGAGAGCCCCGACACAATTACCGAGGACCGCCGCGAGATTGGTCCGTCGTACTTTTTCGCGCCGCCCCGCGTGTTCGAGAACATGCTCACGCAGATCATGGTGCGGATGGAAGATGCCGGTCGCCTCAAGAAGGCGATGTTCCACTATTTTCTGAAGGTCGCGCGCCGCTGCGGCGAGCGGATCCTGGACGGCCAATCCGTACCGTTCGGCGATCGCCTGCTCTATCGGCTCGGCAATGCCCTGGTCTACGGCCCGCTGCGCAACCGCATGGGTTTCTCTAACCTTCGCGTCGCCTACACGGCGGGCGAGGCGATCGGTCCGGAGCTGTTCAGCTTCTTCCGTTCGCTCGGCATCAATTTGAAGCAGCTCTACGGCCAGACCGAAGCGAGCGTCTTCATCACGCTCCAGCCCAACGGTGAGGTCTTTCCCGAGACCGTCGGCAAACCAGGGCCTGGCATTGAGATCAAGATCGCCGAAAACGGCGAGGTGCTCTTCAAGAGCCCCGGCGTCTTCCTCAAGTACTACAAGAACGACGAGGCGACGGCGGAAACCAAGACCGCCGATGGCTGGGTCCATACCGGTGATGCGGGTTTCATCGATCAGCGCGGCCACCTGCGCATCATCGATCGCGCAAAAGACGTGGGGCGCCTGACCGACGGGACGCTGTTCGCGCCGAAGTACATCGAGAACCGGTTGAAGTTCTATCCGGAGATCAAAGAGGTCGTGGCGTTCGGCCACGGCCGAGACTTCGTGACGGCGATGATCAACATCGATCTGACATCGGTCGGAAGCTGGGCGGAGCGCAACAACGTCATTTACGCCAGCTATCAGGAACTCGCCGCGCACCCCGATGTCTACGCGATGATCGAGAAGCGCGTTGATGAGTTCAATGCGTCGCTGGCGACTGAGGCGATGGTGGCCGGCTCGCAGGTCCGCCGCTTCCTGATCCTGCACAAGGAGCTCGACGCCGACGATGGTGAGCTAACGCGGACCCAGAAGGTGCGGCGCAGCTTTATCGCGGAGCGCTACGGGCCATTGATTGACGCTCTCTACAACCGCTCCGAGCGCTGCCTCATCAAGACGGAAGTGACGTTCGAGGATGGCCGCAAGGGTGTCATCGAGGGTGACGTGCGGATCGTCGACATGAAGGCGTATCCGCCGGTCGCGGCTGCGGTCAAGGAGGCCGCGGAATGAACGTCGATGTGGGCCAGCCGATCGCCGCGGAGCCGGCGCCGGAACGCAATCCCGACGGGCGCGCGATTGGCGACGTCATGCTCGCGGTCGAAAACGTCTCGTTGGCGTTCGGCGGCGTCAAGGCGATCAGCGACGTCAGCTTCGACATCCGCAAAGGCGAGGTGCGTGCGATCATCGGCCCCAACGGCGCCGGCAAGACGTCGATGCTCAACGTGATCAACGGTTTCTATCATCCTCAGGGCGGGACGATCACCTTCAAGGGGACGCGTCGTCATGACATGCGTCCCTACATCGCTGCGTCGCAGGGGATCTCGCGGACGTTCCAGAACCTCGCACTGTTCAAAGGGATGTCCACTCTCGACAACATCATGGCGGGGCGCGCGCTCAAGATGCGCCGCGGTTTGATGTGGCAGGCGTTGCGCTGGGGGCCGGCGCTCAACGAAGAAATCCGCAATCGCGAAGCGGTCGAGAAGATCATCGACTTCCTGGAAATTCAGCACATCCGCAAGGCGCCGGTCGGCAAGCTTCCCTATGGCCTGCAGAAGCGTGTGGAACTCGGCCGCGCCCTGGCGATGGAACCGGACCTTTTGCTGCTCGACGAGCCGATGGCCGGCATGAACCTCGAAGAAAAGAAGGATATGTCGCGCTACATCCTCACGGTAAACGACCTGCTCGGTACGACGATTGCGCTGATCGAACACGACATGGGTGTTGTCATGGATATTTCCGACCGCGTCGTGGTGCTCGAATACGGCCGCAAGATCGCCGACGGCACGCCGGATGAGGTTCAACGCGACCAGCGCGTTATCGATGCCTATCTCGGAATCAGTCACTAACGGGAGCACTGTGTGGTCGTCTTCGGTCAATTCCTCGAAGTCCTGATCGGCGGTCTGCTCGCGGGCGTGCTTTATTCGCTGGTGGCGCTCGGGTTCGTGCTGATCTTCAAGGCGTCGGGCGTGTTCAACTTCGCGCAGGGCGCGATGGTGCTCGTGGCGGGGCTGGCGCTGGTCCGCTCGCTGGACTTCATGGTCGCGCGCGGTGTGCCGACTTGGGCCGCGATCGTGCTGGGGCTGCTGTTCGCGGCAACTGTGATGGCGATCACCGCTGCTCTCGTGCAGCGTCTCGTGCTCGGGCCGCTCGTCAACCAGGACGGCCTGTCGCTGTTCATGGCGACGATCGGCATCACCTTCATTCTTGAGGGCGCCGGTCAGATGATCTTCGGCTCGGACGTCTACCCGCTGTCGCTCTTTCCGACCGATGCGTGGTTCATGTTCGAAAACGCGTTTCCCGGCGGCATCCTGGTGAACAAGCTCGACGTTTGGGGCGGCCTGATCGCCGGCGCCCTCGTCGCCGGCCTCGCCGTGTTCTTCCAACGCACCAAGACCGGGCGAGCGCTGCGTGCCGTTGCCGATGATCATGCGGCCGCGGAGTCGGTCGGCATTCCGATCACCTGGATCTGGTTCGTTGTTTGGCTCGTCGCTGGCCTCGTCGCGCTTGTCGCGGCGACGGTCTGGGGCACCAAGCTCGGCGTACAGTTCTCGATCACTTTTCTCGCGCTCAAGGCGCTCCCGGTTCTCATCATCGGCGGATTCACTTCGGTGCCCGGCGCCATCGTCGGAGGATTGATCGTAGGCGCTGGTGAAAAACTTGCCGAGGCGTTTCTTGGCCAGCATATCGGCGGCGGCATCGAGTACTGGTTCGCTTACGTGTTGGCTCTCGCAGTTCTGCTCGTCAGGCCACAAGGCCTGTTCGGCGAGCGGCTCATCGAACGGATCTGAGGAGAATGGCGCGTGCTCTATCGTGAAGCCGGCCAGTTCAAGACGACGTATTCGGCGGATATGGCGATTTTTCCGATCCGACAGGATCGGATCGCGCTGTATGCGCTGCTGGTTTTCGTCTTCATCGGCGTGCCGCTGCTGGCCCGCTTTCAAATCTGGCCGCTCGGCAGCGACTACATGCTGCGCGCCATTCTCATTCCCTTCTTGATCCTCTCGCTTGCCGCTATCGGTGTGAATATCCTGATCGGCTATTGCGGCCAGATCTCGCTCGGCAGCGGCGCGTTCATGGCGATCGGCGCCTATAGCGCTTACAAGTTCGGCACCGGCATCCATATTCCGCTCGCGTGGTTCGGCACCGAGATCAGCATCGCGCCGCTGCCGCTGATCGTGTCCATTCTGCTGGGCGGCCTGATGTCGGCGGTTGTCGGCATATTGTTCGGCGTGCCGAGTCTCAGGATCAAGGGGCTGTACCTCGCCGTCGCGACGCTGGCCGCTCAGTTCTTCTTCGATTGGGTCTTCCTGCGCGTCCAATGGTTCACGAACTACGCGCCGTCCGGCTCGGTCAACGCGCCGGAATTGAGCATCTTTGGCTACCTCATCAATTCCCCGATCGAACGCTACGTCCTCTGCCTGACGTTCGTGACGGTCTTCGCGCTCATCGCAAAAAATCTGGTGCGCGGGAATATCGGACGGCAATGGATGGCGATCCGCGACATGGACATCGCCGCCGAGTTGATGGGCATCCGGCCGCTCTACGCAAAGCTCACTGCCTTCGCCGTCTCGTCGTTCATCGTCGGCGTCGCCGGCGCCTTATGGGCCTTCGTCTATCTCGGTTCATGGGAGCCGTTGGCCTTCAATATCGACCGTTCCCTGCAACTGCTGTTCATGGTCATCATCGGTGGACTCGGCTCGATACTCGGCTCGTTCCTCGGTGCCGCATTCATTCTGATCCTTCCGATCATGTTGGATCAAATTCCGCACGCACTTGGCATTCCGGTCGGTGTCGAAACGGTTTCGCATCTCGTCTTCGTCGTGACGGGATCGCTGATCTGCTACCTTCTCATCGTTGAGCCGCATGGATTTGCGCGGCTCTGGTCGATCACGAAGGAGAGGTTGCGATTGTGGCCCTACCCCTATTGAGGTCATGATTGAGAGTGGTGTCCGGCTCGCGACGTGGTGCGGCGAACTGGATGAACAACAACAAGCACCCGCGATAGTCCCGGCATTCGCCGGCGTGTGGAGGAGGAAGTAATGTTGCGAAAGACCTTGGCAGTTGCCACCGCGGTCAGCGCCGTGTTTTCGGGAGCCGGCATCCTCATGTCGGCCGGTCCGGCGATGGCCCAGAACGAGCAGTTCATTCCAGGCCTTGTGTACAGGACGGGTCCCTACGCGCCGAACGGCATTCCGTTTGCCGACGGCGTCTCCGACTATGTCAGCCTGATCAACGAGCGTGATGGCGGCATCAACGGCGTGAAGCTCATCTTCGAAGAGTGCGAGACGGGCTACGCGACCGACAAAGGCGTCGAGTGCTATGAGCGACTGAAGGGCAATGGCCCGACCGGTGCTGCTTACTTCTCGCCGCTCTCGACCGGCATCACCTTCGCCCTGACCGAGAAGGTGCCCGGTGACAAGATCCCCTTGCTGACGCTCGGGTACGGCCGTTCTGAAAGCCGCAACGGCGCGGTATTCCCTTGGAACTTTATCGCCGTGGGCAGCTACTGGACGGCCGCCGACGTCGCCATTCAGCATGTCGCGAAGGAGCTTGGCGGCTTCGACAAGTTGAAGGGCAAGAAGATCAGCCTCGTCTATCACGACAGCCCCTACGGCAAAGAACCGATCGCGGCGCTTGAAGCGCGCGCGAAGCTGAACGGCTTCACCTTCAAGGCGATCCCGGTGACGCATCCGGGTGTCGAGCAGAAGTCGCAGTGGCTGGGCATCCGCCAGGATCGGCCGGACTACGTCCTGCTTTGGGGCTGGGGCGTCATGAACTCCACCGCGATCAAGGAAGCTGCTGCCGTCGCCTATCCGCGCGACAAGATCATCGGCGTGTGGTGGTCAGGTGCCGAACCTGACGTCATTCCCGCCGGCGACCAGGCCACCGGTTACAAAGCGCTATTGCTGCAGCATCCGGCAGGCGAGTTCGGGGTCCATGCCGATGTGAAGAAGTCGCTCTTCGACAAGGGCAAGGGTGTCGGCAAGGCGACGGTCGCGACGGTGCTCTACAATCGCGGCCTGATCAATTCGATGCTGGGCGTCGAGGCGATACGCACTGCGCAGAAAAAGTATGGCAACAAGCCGCTGACCGGTGAGCAGGTGCGTTGGGGCTTCGAGAATCTCGATCTCTCAGAGGCGCGTCTCAAGGAGTTGGGCTTCGAGGGTATGCTGAAGCCGATCAAGCTCACCTGCACCGATCACCAAGGTGCCGACCTCGCCCGCGTCCACCAGTGGGACGGCAAGGCTTGGAAGGTCATCTCCGATTTCTACACCGCCGACCGCTCGGTCCTCGACCCCATGGTGGCAGAGCATTCGGCGAAGTACGCGGCCGAGAAGAAGATCACGCCACGCGACTGCTCGAAGGAAGGCTGACGCGCAGCGCTATGCTGCTGATCACGAGGGAGGCGGGCGACCGCCTCTCTCTCCAGATTAGAGACTGTCGAGGACCGGAGCCTGTCGCGTGAACGCTGTCGCACCCGCCGCTCAATCCGCGCCGACGCCGCCCATCCTGAGCCTCAAGAATATCGAGGTCATTTATGACCACGTCATTCTCGTCCTCAAGGGTGTGTCGCTGGACGTGGCAGAAGGCGGCATCGTGGCGCTGCTCGGCGCAAACGGGGCCGGCAAATCGACGACCCTCAAGGCGATCTCCAACCTCCTGCATTCGGAGCGCGGCGAAGTCACGAAGGGTGCCATCAATTTCAAGGGCGAGCGGGTCGATGGGCAAACGCCCAATTCGATGGTGCGCCGCGGCTGCGTCCACGTCATGGAAGGGCGCCACTGCTTCGGCCACCTCACCGTCGAGGACAACCTGATGACGGGCGCCTACACGCGGCGCGATGGCGGCGCCGCGATCCGCCAGGATCTCGAGATGATCTACGGCTATTTCCCGCGGCTCAAGGAGCGTCGCCAAAGCCTCGCCGGCTACATATCCGGTGGCGAACAACAAATGACGGCGATCGGCCGCGCGCTCATGAGCCGGCCGCGCATGATGTTGCTCGACGAACCGTCGATGGGCCTTGCGCCGCAACTCGTCGAGCAGATTTTCGAGATCACCAAGCGCATCAATGAGGAGCAGGGCGTATCGGTTCTGCTGGCCGAGCAGAATACGAACATGGCTCTCAAGTATGCGAACTACGGCTACATCCTGGAGACCGGTCGCGTCGTCCTCGACGGTGAGGCGAAGGCGCTGCGCGAAAACGCGGATGTCGCCGAATTCTATCTCGGTGTCGGCGGCGGCGAGCGCGAGTCGTTCCGCGACGTAAAGCATTACAAGCGGCGCAAGCGCTGGCTCGCTTGAGCCTTGCGCGGACCGGCCGCTGACCTGTCGCTATTTTTTCTTGAATTGCGCGCGCATGGCATCGCAGGGATCGGCACGCGCGGCGCGTGGCGTCAGCACGACATAATCGGCAGCAGGCACGCCTGAAGGATCGCGCGGGACGTAGCT
>LNEA01000385.1 GCA_001464855.1 Rhizobiales bacterium Ga0077530 | reverse complement strand
CGCATTTCCTCGGCCATCGCGTCGCGCAGCGCTTCGCGCATGGTCTGATTGATCATCTCAGTGCCGGGCGCGACGCTGGTGTCGAGGATCGCCGGCGCCGATGGTGGTGCAGGTGCCGCGGGAGCAGCGGCGGCGGCCGGTTTGCTCTCGGCCGGCGGCGATTTTGCGGCCGGCGCGGGCTTCGCTGCACCATTGCCTTCGCCTTCGGCGACGACCGTCGCGATGGGCGTGTTGACCTTCACCTTGTCGGTGCCTTCCTCGATCAGCAACTCCGACACCGTGCCTTCGTCGACCGCCTCGACCTCCATGGTCGCTTTGTCCGTCTCAATCTCGGCGATGATGTCGCCGGGTTTGATCTGGCTGCCAGCTTTCACCAGCCATTTGGCGAGTTTCCCCTCTTCCATAGTTGGGGAGAGGGCCGGCATGAGTATCTGAGTGGGCATGATGTATGGGCTCTTCGGCTCTTGGGCGCAGGGCTCGCTATCGGCAGCGTTCAGCGGGTCGGCGATCCGCTCGGCTAGAGCAGCACGTCCGTCCACAGCTCCTTGGGATCAGGCTCGGGATCGTTCTGCGCGAACTCGGCGGCGGAATTGACGATCGCACGGATCTCGGCATCGATCTTCTTGAGCTCGTCTTCCTTGATCATGCCAGCTTCGAGGACGCGACGGCGCACGCGCTCGATCGGATCGCGCTCCTCTCGCACGCGCTCGACTTCCTCGCGCGTGCGGTACTTCGCCGGGTCCGACATCGAGTGGCCGCGGTAGCGATAGGTCAGCATTTCGAGGATGCACGGCCCTTCGCCCGCCCGCGCGCGCTTCACCGCACGCTCGCCAGCCGCCCTGACCGCCCGTACGTCCATGCCGTCGACTTGCTCGCCGGGAATGTCGAACGAGGCACCGCGGAGCGAGAAATCCGTTGTCGCCGAGGACCGCTCGATGGCTGTGCCCATGGCGTAGCGGTTGTTCTCGATGATGAAGATCACCGGCAGATGCCAGAGCTTCGCCATATTGAAGGTTTCGTAGACCTGGCCCTGGTTGGCGGCACCGTCGCCGAAGTAGGTCAGGCACACATGATCGTTGCCGCGATACTTGTTGGCGAAGGCGAGACCCGCACCGAGCGGTACGTTGGCGCCGACGATGCCGTGGCCGCCATAGAACGCCTTCTCCTTGGAGAACATGTGCATCGAGCCGCCCTTGCCGCGAGAGTAACCTCCCTGCCGGCCAGTCAGCTCCGCCATCACACCCTTCGCTTCCATGCCAGTCGCGAGCATGTGGCCGTGGTCGCGATAGGTGGTGATCACCTGATCGCCCGGCTTGATCGCCATCTGCATACCGACAACGACCGCTTCCTGGCCGATGTAGAGGTGGCAGAAGCCACCGATGAAACCCATGCCATAGAGCTGGCCGGCTTTTTCCTCAAAGCGGCGGATCAGGAGCATCTCGCGATAGGCGGTCAATTCCTCGTCGCGAGTGAATTGGAGCGGTGTCCCGGCCCCCGGGATCCGACCATTTCCTGCGTGGCTCGTGGCCGCCATGCAACCTCCCAATGAACCGTTGGTGCGCGTGTTCTAAGTACGTTGAACGCTTATGAGATTACTAGCCGAGAGGCAACGCGCTGACCAGTCCGTTCCATCGAACGATCAACGAATCGGGGGAAGCGGATTTCCTGTCGTCCTCAGTCAAGATACTCGACCGCCAGACGTCAGACGGTCTATCAAGGGCGCGCCAGCCCTTAAACAGTTATGAACAGCGTTCCTGGCAACTTGGACGATCGATCGGGCAACGGGGCGCGTGAGCGGCAGATGCAGGGCAGCAGGCGATCGCAGTCATGGCTGGAGACGCGACTTCGGCCGGCCGCGTGGCGCGCCTACGTCGCGGGGCGGCGGGTACGGCTGCCGGTGTCGCGAGGATGGACGGCTGCTGTCGGCATCATCGTCGCGCTGACGGCGCTTCCCGTCGGAGCCATCGCGTTCCTGGCGCTGTCCGCGGATCTTTCGACGTGGCCGCACCTGTGGCGCACGATCCTCCCCGACGCTCTGAAGACGACCCTCGTCGTCATGGCCGGCGTCGCCGTCATGACGCTCATTGCCGGCGCGGGCACGGCCTGGATCGTCACCATGTACCGGTTCCCGGGGCGCGGTCTCCTCGACCGTCTTCTCGTGATCCCGTTGGCGGTGCCGACCTATATCGTCGCCTACTGCTACGTTGATCTGCTCGACTTCGCTGGCCCTCTACAGTCGGGACTGCGCGAAATCTTCGGCTGGCACACGCCGCGCGACTACTGGTTTCCGAACATTCGCTCGACGGGCGGTGCCATCTTCCTGCTATCGGCGGTCCTCTATCCATATGTCTACCTCGCAGCGCGAGCGAGCTTCGTGCAGCAATCGATCTGCGTGCTCGAAGTCGCGCGCACGCTCGGGCGGACGCCGACGGGTACGTTTTTCAACGTGGCATTACCACTCGCACGCCCAGCGCTCGCCGCTGGCACCGCATTGGTGCTGATGGAGTGCCTCAATGATCTCGGCGCCGTCCAGCACCTCGGCGTCGAGACGCTTTCCGCCGCGATTTATACGACGTGGCTGCAGCGCTCTAATCTCGGTGGCGCCGCCCAGATCGCGCTGATGGCGCTCGTCGTTGTCCTGGTGTTGTTCGCGATCGAGCGGCGCGCGCGCGGCAACCGCCAGTTCCATCACACGACCGGACGCTATCGATCGATCCCCTTCTCGGATCTTGACGGCTGGTGGGCTGTCGGTGCGATCACCGCCTGCTTGGTTCCGTTCGTCGCCGGATTTGTGCTGCCGATCGCTGTGCTGGCGACCAACGCGGTCGCCTACAGCGGCGACGCGACGTCGCCAGCGCTGTGGCACGCGGCCGGCAATAGCGTGCTGCTCGCCGTTCTCGCGGCCGCAGTGACGGTGCTGCTGGCTGTGATCCTTGCCTATGCGCGACGCATTGCGGGCAGCCGGTTCGTGCGCATGGCGGTGCGGCTCGCGGGCGTCGGCTATGCGCTACCCGGGACGGTCCTCGCACTCGGGCTGCTCATTCCGCTCGCGGCCCTCGACAATCGGCTCGACGCGCTGTCGCGTGCGGTCTTCAACCTCCCGCTCGGCTTGATGATCACTGGATCTCTTCTCGCGCTCGTCATTGCCTTCTCGATACGATTCCTGGCGGTCTCGCTGGGCGCGATCGAAGCGGGCATGGAGCGCGTGTCGCCGAACCTCGACGCCGCTGCCCGCACGCTCGGTGCGACACCGCTCGCGACCATGGGGCGTGTGCACCTGCCGCTGCTGCTGCCGGCACTCGGAAGCGCGGCGCTGCTGGTATTCGTCGACGCCATGAAGGAATTGCCGACGGCGCTGCTGCTACGTCCCTTCAACTTCGAGACGCTCGCAACCCACGTCTACAGCCTCGCCTCGCTCGAACTGTTCGAGAGTGCCGGCATCGGCGCGCTGGCAATCGTGATCGTCGGCCTGCTGCCCGTGCTGGCGCTTCATCAGACGATTGCGTCGGGGCGCACGGGACAACGGGGCGGACAGCCAAGCGGTCCAAAAGCCGCGGCCACGGCGTAGCGAGATCAAACGCGGCGCAGCCATCCATCGATGTCCGCCAGCGCCCGCTCGGCCATCAAGCGCTTGCGGGCAGCACCGCGCTCCTTGCCCTTGATCCGATTGCCGGTGGCGTCTGTGGGCGAGTCCTCGATTGGCGGAAAGAGACCCCCTTCACCGCCACCCTCGATGTGACCACCAGTAATGTGAGCGACGAGTGCACCGAGCGCCGTCGTCACTGGCGGCGCGGTCAGTGGCAAACCCAAACTCTCGGCCGCAGCGAAGCGCCCGGCGATAAGACCGATCGCGGCGCTTTCAACATAGCCTTCCACGCCAGTGATCTGGCCAGCAAACCGTAGCCGCGGCATCGCCTTGAGGCGGAGTTGGCCATCCAGCAGCCTCGGACTGTTGAGGAACGTGTTGCGATGGAGTCCGCCGAGACGCGCGAACTCTGCGTTCTGCAGTCCCGGTATCATCCTGAAGATGCGCGTCTGCTCGCCGTGGCGCAGCTTGGTCTGGGCGTTGTCCTGGCGAAGCTGGACGACGGCGTACGGCCAGCGGCCGGTGCGCGGATCATCGAGGCCGACCGGCTTCATCGGCCCGAACCGTAGCGTTTCGCGACCGCGCTCGGCCATCACCTCGATCGGCAGACAGCCCTCGAAGTAGGGGGTATTGGCCTCCCATTCGCGGAACGACGTCTTCTCGCCGGCTAGCAGCGCGTCGATGAAGGCGCCGTACTCCTCCTTGTTCATGGGGCAGTTGATGTAGTCGGCACCCGTACCACCGGGGCCGGCCTTATCGTAGCGGGACTGGCGCCAGACGACCGTCTCGTCGACACTGTGGAGATGCACGATCGGCGCGATGGCGTCGAAAAAAGCGAGTTCGCCCTCGCCGGTCAGCCGCCCAATCGCCTCGCCCAGCGCCGGCGACGTCAGCGGCCCGGTTGCAACGACGACGCTCTCCCAATCATCGGGCGGCAACCCGCCGATTTCCTCCCGCGCGATGGTGATCAGCGGATGGGCGGCAAGCCGCTCCGTTACCTCAGCCGAGAAGCCGTCGCGATCGACCGCGAGCGCGCCGCCCGCCGGCAACTTATGCGTGTCGCCAGCCGCCATGATCAGCGACCCCGCACGTCGCATCTCCTCGTGCAGCAGGCCGACGGCGTTGTTGGCCCAATCGTCGGAACGAAACGAGTTCGAACAGACCAGCTCGGCCAGATTTTCGGTCTGGTGGGCCTCGGTCATGCGCACGGGACGCATTTCGTGGACGATGACCGGCACGCCCGCCGTCGCGATCTGCCACGCGGCTTCCGAGCCGGCGAGTCCCCCGCCTACAACATGCAATGGTCTTTCTTTCAGCATCATCTTATTTTCTGTGGACAACTTAGGCCCATGAGGGACATTGGCTTTTCCGGACGAATCATCGATTTCTGGAACCGGGTGAGGGGCGGGGCTCGAGGGACGGTATGCGCGCTGTAACGTGGATCGGTCTGTTGCTCGTCACGATGCTGACGGGTTGCACCTATGAGCGCGAGGGCCCAGTCAGCCAGCACTACGTCGAATTCAAAACCCAGCCGCCGCGCGGCAATACTGTCTACGTCTGCCACGCCTATGGCTGCAAGATGCAGACAAAGGTTCGGATCACCGAGACCGACATTGCCACACTGCGCGACGTCATGAAAAAGATGCGCAATTCCGACGACGCCAAGGGCGAGCGACGCGCCGTTGCCTATGCCATAGCCTGGATGGAGAACCGTGTCGGCAAGGAAATCGGCACCGACAAGGATCGGCCGGGCATGGATTTCAACGCCTCCGGCGACCCGACCCAGCAGGATTGCGTCGATGAGGCGACGCAATGGGCTTCTAAAATACCACACGATCACGCGGCCGATGTCCAAGGAGAACCTCCTGCGCGGCGTCGCCGGCTGGCCGCACTGGACGGCGGTGCTGATCGAGAAAACCAACAGCCAGCGTTGGGCGGTCGATAGCTGGATCTACGCCAACGGCGAGAACCCCGCGATCGTCGAAGCCGACAAGTGGTACATCGACACCCTCGACAACCTCCCCATCGCGATGCGGTGAGGGGTGGGCCCGGGGACCGATAGATAGAGCGTGCCTATTTGGCGACGACACCCGCATTTGAGGTGCTCGCAAGCTGTTTTTTGTTCACCGGAGATTTCAGGATGACGCGCTGGCTGCGTTTGGTGGCGGTGGCATTGCTATTTTCACTTGCTTATGGCTCCTCGGCGATGTCGCAGGAACCTCCTCCGGTCGGCGTGCCGACCGATGATCCCGAGATGGCCGAAGCCATTTACATCGCTCGCGAGAGCCTACCGAGCTTTTGGGCGACGTTGCAGAACCCCGCCTCTGACGAAGAGGGTTTCGCTCTA
>LNEA01000384.1 GCA_001464855.1 Rhizobiales bacterium Ga0077530 | reverse complement strand
CGAACAGTTGTTCGCTCTCGCTCGATTGGGTGAGCGGGAGAAATTCACCGAGAATTTCGAGACTGGCCGTGGTGCCCGGAACGGTTGCCGTGTCGACGATCTTGCGGATCGCGGTAAGCGCGTACTGGCGATCGGCGGGCTTCACGTAGCGGAGATCGATCCGGCCCTCGGCTGACGGCGCGGTCGTATTGACGCTCTGACCACCCGAGACGAGGCCGACGTTGACGGTGATGCCGCGCGGCAGATCGGTCAGTGCGTGCAGCGCTACAATCTTATGAGCGAGTTCCCCGATTGCCGAGATCCCCTTCTCGAAGTTGCCGCCGGAATGCGCGGCTTTGCCGAGCACCTCACAGCGCATGAAGATGCCGCCCTTGCGGCCCTGCACGACGTTGCCGGTCGCGAGCGACGCGCTCGATCACCGGCCGCGACGATGGCGAGGCGATCTCCTCGTCCGACGTGATGAGGCCCGCCAGTGGCGCTGGCGCCCCACCCATCTTTTTGAAGGCTTCAAGGACGAAGGCGTTCATTACGAGGCCGGCCTTCATATCCGCGACACCAGGGCCGTAGGCGCGGCCGCCCTCGATCTTGAACGGTCGGCGGGTTGGCTCACCCTTCGGGAAAACCGTGTCGCGGTGTCCCATCAGGACGATCGGCTTCTCGTTTGTCGGGCTGTCGTCGAGGCGGACGTGGATCGCGTTGCCAAACGTCTCGTGCGGCTCGATACGCGTGACCAAGCCGCGCTCCTCGAAGTGGCGCACGAAGCGGTCGCCGACCCTGTCGACACCGGCCTTGTCGTAGCTGCCGCCGTCGATGTTGACGACTTCCTCCAGGAGATTGAGCATCGCCTGGCGGTTATCGGCAAGCCATCCGCAAATCTTGGTTTCGAGTTCGTTCTTTCCTGCCATGGCGCTGCTCATTCCGTCGACTTCCCGGTTTGTTCCTTGGGTTCCGGATTAGAGCGGCATGATGCCGGCCCTGTCCAGTCCTCCCAACGCGCGACGATCGGCGAGCGCCGCGGGGCTCATCGGAGATCCGATCAGATGTTTAACCTATCCATCGCGCCGCTTGAGCCCAATTGACAGCGCCCGATTAAGACCCCGACAAGGCATTTCCGATAGCTTCCCGCCGCGGTTGATCGGCGCGGGAGACGGATGTGGCGACGAGCTTAAGCGTTGTTCCGGTGCATGACGCCGACGAGCACCACACTGCCGGGGTGGGTGCGGATGCCGTTTCGCTGACGGGCGTACGGCGTTCGTTCGGCACCAGCGTCGCGGTCGACCGAATGGATCTCCATGTGCGGCCGGGCGAGCTATATGCGCTCCTCGGCCCTAACGGGGCCGGCAAGACCACGACGCTGCGAATGATTGCTGGGTTGTTGCGACCCGACACGGGCACGATCCGCATCTTCGGCATCGACGCGCTCGCCGATCCAATCGCCGCGAAGCGGATCACGGCTTGGCTCCCTGACGAGCCGATGCTCTATGACAAACTGACACCGCTCGAGTACCTCGAACTGGTCGCGGGCTTGTGGCGGGTTCCCCAGGCGCACGCCGAGCGCCAAGCCGCCGAGCTGATCGACATTCTAGATCTCGGGCCGCATCGTCATCAGCGCTGTGAGGGCTTCTCTCGTGGCATGAAGCAGAAGGTCGCGCTCGCGGGCGCGCTCATCCACGATCCCAAGCTCATCATGCTCGATGAACCTCTGACCGGGATCGACGCGGCGATCGCGCGGCAGGTCAAGGAACTGCTGACGGCCCGAGTCCGCGCCGGCGCAACGATCATCCTGACCACCCACATCCTCGAAGTGGCCGAGCGGCTGGCCGACCGCATCGGCATCGTCCATCGCGGGCGACTTGCCGTCGAGGGCACACTTGCGGAACTAAAAGATGCGGCCGGACGCGGCTCATCGACGCTCGAGGATGTGTTCCTGGCGTTGACGCACGAGAGCGCGGTCGCGGATCCCGCACTGGAGCCGGCAGCCTGATGAGCTTGGCCCCTAGTTCATTCGCCTGGCTCGTCGCGCATGACGTGCGGCTCAACTGGCGGCGTTTCACCGACATGCTCGGTGGCGTTGGGATCGTCGGCCTGACCGGACTGTTCGTTGGCGGTGGCATCGTCCTGCATCTCGTCGCATGGCCGGCGGTCCTCTGGATCGAACCGTTTGTCCACGGCGACGGCGCGACGATCATGCCGATCGCGACAGCGGTATTCTGCATCTTCACCTGGATGATCGCGCAAGGGCTCTTCGGCGTCACCCGGACACTTTACGATCGCGGCGACCTCGATCTTCTGCTCGGCGCGCCAATACCGGCCTCGCGTATCCTGGCCGCGAAGGCCGCCGCAATCGCTGCCAGCACACTCGGATCGATCGCGCTTCTCGTCGTGCCGCTGGCAAACGTCGGCGCGTTGCTCGGCAATCCGGCTTGGCTCGCTGTCTATCCAACGCTGATTGCCCTTGCGCTCATCGCCACCGCTCTCGGGCTTGGTTTGTCGATCGGCTTGTTCTTCGTGCTCGGCCCGCGTCGCGCCCGCCTCTACACCCAGATGACGGGCGCCGTGATTGCCGGCGCGTTCGTTCTTGGCGCGCAGATCGTCGCGATCCTTCCGCATCACCTGCGCGACGCGATTGTCGGATGGCTGGCTTCGGCGGGTGCCGCGCACGGCGCCGTCGGCAACGCCGCATTCCTCCCTGTCGGTGCCGCATTGGGTGACGGGCGTGCGATTGTCATGTTGCTCGCTTCCGGTCTCATCCTTTTTGCGGTTGCAGTGAACCTGCTCGCGACCAGATTTGCTGCCGCGACTCTTGCAGCCGCGGGCGCGCCGTCCGGCGATACCTCGGCACACCATGCCACGCACCCTGTTCGCTTTCGCGGCGGCCTCGCCCGCAACCTCCGACGCAAGGAATGGCGTTTGTTGGCGCGCGACCCGAGCCTGTTTGCCCAGCTCGGCCTGCAGATCGTCTACACGATCCCGATTGCGGTGGTGCTGTTACGGAGCGAAGCGCTGCCGACGGCGCTCGCCCTCGCGCCGACCATCGTCGTCATCGCCGCACAGGTTTCCGCCTCACTGGCTTGGCTCATGGTATCGGGCGAAGACGCACCTGAACTGATGGCGTCGGCGCCAGTGCATGCGTCCGAAGTCGATCGCGCCAAGCTCACGGCGGTCGCACTCCCGGTGTTCATAATCGTGGCGCTGCCACTGGTCGGTCTCACGATCGTATCCTGGCGCATCGCCCTTTTGACGGCGCTCTTCGCCACCGCTGGCGCTGCTTCGACGGCGCTCTTGAATTTCTGGCATCCGATGCCTGGCAACCGTCGCGGTATGCTACGGCGTCACTCGCAGTCGAAGCTGATTGCGTTGGTCGAGCACGCGCTGGCGATCCTGTGGGCGATCGCGATCGTCCTGACGCTGATGTCCAGCCCGATCGCACTTGTCGCGGTAGGCTTGGTGGGAGCGATCCTCCTCTTCATTCGCAGTCGTCACCGTCGCGCCATGGATTGTCCGGCCTCTCACCACGCCACTGCCCTCGACACCATCACCGCCGCACCAGCACGCGTTTGATGCGTGCACTGGTCTGCGTTGCCGGCAGCCGGGGTTGCATGACCCAGGGTTGGCAACCACATACGTTTCGGCAACAGTTGCTCCAACTCCCAATAAACAACTCAGGGACGGAGCCCACCCATGGATTTCGGCATTCTCTTCACCTCGCATCCTCATAAGGATCGCGAACCCTATCCGCATCAGGCGGTGCACGCCCGCGTCACCGAGGAGATCGTCACCGCCGATCGGCTGGGCTTCGACACTGCGTGGCTTGCCGAACACCACTTCTCGACCGAGTACGGCATCATGCCAGACGTGTGGGTGTATGCGGGATATCTCGCCGCGCTGACGAAGCGCATCAAGCTCGGGATGGCCGTCGTCACGTTGCCGCTGTCGAACCCGGTACGCGTCGTCGAGAACGCAGCGTTCGTCGACATCCTGAGCGGTGGACGCGTCGCCCTCGGCCTTGGCTCCGGTTACCGCAAGTACGAGTTCGATGGCTTCGGCCTCGACTTCGAGGCGCGCCGCGACATGCAGGACGAAGCCCTGGCGATGATTCAGGATCTCCTGCGAACCGGCAAAACCAACCGCAAGGGCACCTATTTCACCGCCGCTGTCGAAGGTGAGTACGAGTTGCTGCCGCAGCCGGTGCAGGAACCTTATCCGCCGCTCTACCTCGCTGCTGCCACCGAGCGCTCGATCGGCGCGGCAGGCCGGAACGGCTATGGCTTGATGCTATCGACGCTGACGCCCTTCGACACGCTCGCGAAACAGACGGCGCTCTACCGGACCTACCTTGCCGAGGCCAGCACCGAGGCGCGCGCCAATCCCGGATGCGGGAAAATCGACATCGCGCGCTGGGTGTATGTCGCCGAGAGCGATGCACAGGCGAAGAAGGACAGCGCCGAAGGGTTGATGCGCCACTTGAACCATTTCTTCGGCGGGCATCAGTCCGGCTATCTCGGGCAGGTTTCGCAAGGGAAGGATTCAGTATCGAGTGCGCTCGACTACGACGCGCTCGCGCGCTCGACGATCATCCATGGATCACCGGCAACCGTCGTCGCTCGTATCGAGGAACTGAGGGCCAAGACGGGCCTCACTTCGATGATGCTGCACTATCCGCCATGGTATGGGACGGACAAGGCGAAGTCGTCGCTGGAACTATTCGCGCGTGAAGTCATGCCGCGCCTGCGCGCGCCCGCCAAGGCGGCCGAATAGAGAAAGATTGCACCATGGCAGAACTCGGCTTCATCGGCCTCGGCATCATGGGCTCGCGCATGGCGGCGCGGCTCATCGCGGCTGGGCATACGCTCGTGGTTCATGACGTCAACGAGGCGGCAGTCGCGGAAATCGTCGCAAAAGGTGCCAGCGCGGCAAAGTCGGCCGCCGATGTGGCGAGCCGCAGCGACGTCGTGCTCCTGAGCTTGCCGAAGCCCAACGTTGTCGAAGCCGTGCTGACGGGCGCGGACGGCGTTATTGGCGGCACGCGCGCGAAGACGGTCATCGACACCTCGACGACGGGCTCGCAGGTGATCGTCCGAGCAGCGCCACTCCTTGCCGACAAAGGGATCACGCTGATCGACGCACCGGTCAGCGGCGGCGTTCCCGGCGCCGCCAATGGCACACTCACAGTGATGGTCGGTGGCGATCCCGCGACATTCGCGGCGGTGCGGCCGATTCTCGAGATCATCGGCAAGACCGTCATGCACATGGGCGACGCGCCCGGCCTCGGCCAGGCGATGAAGCTCGTCAACAACATGCTGTCGGCGGCCGGTACGCTCGCTGCGATGGAAGTGATGGTCGTCGGTGCCAAGGCCGGGCTCGATCCGCAAAAGATGCTCGACGTGATCAACGTCTCATCGGGACGCTGTTTCGGCACCGAGGTCAAAATCCCCGAGTGCGTGCTACCCGGAACCTTCCCGATGCGCTTCTCGACCGACCTGCTGCACAAGGACGTGGCGCTCGGCGTCGCGGAAGCCGAGGCGATGGGCGCGCGGATGTGGGTGGTCAAGTGCGCACGCGACCTGCTCGCCTATTCCAAGGAGCAGGGCGACGGCGCCAAGGATTACGCGCACATCGTCACCTACTTCGAGGACTGGGCCGGCGGCGACGTCAAGGTCCGCGCCAAGGATGGGG
>LNEA01000383.1 GCA_001464855.1 Rhizobiales bacterium Ga0077530 | reverse complement strand
ACAGGATCAGCAGCAGAAGCCCGACCGCCGCAGCAATGTATTTCGAGGCGATCATGACTTTGCTCCGAAGAGGCCCTGCGGACGCACGAAGATCACCATCATGAAGAACAGGAAGGCGACAGCGTATCCCCACTCGGTCGCGACGCACGATCCGCCGATGGTGATGAACTGGGCGATAATGAAAGCCGCAACGAAGCCGCCGATCATGTTGCCGAGGCCGCCAAGCACGCAGATCATGAAGATCAGCGGTCCGAACTGCAGCCCGATCTGCGGATAGATGTCGTACTGCAAAACCATGAGGCACGCGGCAAGGCCCGCAAGGCCGCCGCCGATCGCCGAGGTCACGAGGTAGACCTTCTTGGTATCGACACCCATCAGGGGCATGATCTGGCGATCTTGCGAGATCGCTCGGATCGCCGTGCCAATATAGGTCCGGGTCAGGAACTGCCAAAGCACGATCATCGCGGCCAGCGCGATCACGAAGGTGAGGATGCGGCTGTAGGCGAAACTCATGTCGCCGGTGTTGAGTGAACCGAGTCGGAGGCCGAGATTGCGGAACTCGATGCCGAACGCCATCGTGCCCAGGGCCTGCAGGAGGAAGAGCACGCCACCGGTCACCAGAAGCTGATTGATCGGCGGCTGATCGAGAACCGGTCGGATGACGAGATAGTGGAGAAGCGCGCCGCAGCACGCCACGAGTGCTATTCCGAGGAGGAAGGCAATGGGCAGCGGGAAGCCGGCAATCTTGAAGAAATAGAAGATCGCGTACATGCCGACCATGACGAGTTCGGCGTAGCAGATCCAAACGACGTCGATGACGCCGAATATGAGATTGAGGCCGAGCGCCAGGAGGGCGAGCAGTCCGGCCAGCAGCACGCCATTGATCAGCGCTTCGACGAAAAAGATGTCGAGCGAGCAATCGAGACTAGACAACCACCCAAACATTCACGTCTCCCCTCGCCCCGACGGCAGCGCTTGTCGCGCACTCGTGTTTTCCGTCGAATGCCTTGGTCAAATGCCCATATACGCCTTGCGGATGTCGTCGCTGGCAGCGAGTTCGGCGGCGCTTCCCGAGCGTTCGATGCGGCCGACCTCGAGGAGGTAGGCGCGATCCGCGACTTTCAGCACCTGCGATACGTTCTGCTCGACGATCAGCACGGTATAGCCTTCGCTGCGGATGCGTCGGACGAGCTCGAACACCTGCTGCACGATCACAGGTGCGAGACCCATCGACGGCTCATCGAGCAGCACAAGCTTCGGCTTGCTCATGAGCGCGCGGCCGATCGCGCACATCTGCTGTTCGCCACCGGACATGGTGCCGGCAAGCTGGGCACGACGCTCCTTCAGGCGCGGGAACAGGCCATAGACATAGTCGAGGCGCTCGGCCAGGTGCGGGCGCGCGGAAGGGATGAACGCGCCGAGGCGGAGATTGTCCTCCACCGAGAGTTGCGGGAACAGCCGGCGGCTCTCCGGAACGTGGGCAATGCCAAGCTCAACGATGCTGTGAGCGGGTGTCGTGCGGAGATCGACGCCCTCCATCGTCATCGTTCCACCCGACGCGGGCAGCATCCCCGAAATGACGCGCATCAGCGTCGTCTTGCCGGCGCCGTTTGCGCCGATCACGGCGACCGCCTCGCCAGCCTTCACTTGCATCGAGATGCCGAAGAGGGCTTGGAATGCGCCGTAACCTGCCCCGACGTCTTTCAGTTCAAGCATTCGGTCGCCCGCCTCAGTGCTCGGTTTCGCCGAGGTAGACCTCGACCACGCGCTTGTCCGTCTGTGCCGCGGCCGGCTTGCCGTCGAAGATCTTTTCGCCGTGATCGAGCACGACGACGCGATCGACGACGCGCATCAGCACGCCCATGATGTGCTCGACCCACACAATCGTAATGCCCTTTTCCTTGCGGATGCGCTCGAGCATGTCGGCGGCCTGATCCATCTCGGCATGATCGAGGCCGTTGAGGCTCTCGTCGGCGAGAAGCAGGCGTGGGCCGGTCGCCAGTGCGCGGGCGAGTTCCAGTTTTTTGAGCGCCGCCGCGCCGAGGCCATCGGTTCGCGTATCAGCGTCCGTCGGCAGACCGACCATCGCGAGGGACTCTTCGGCCTTGGCCCAGCAGGCGCTGCGCGACAGGCCGGCGTCGGAGCCGAAGTGGGCGGAAAGCGCGACGTTTTCGAGCAGCGACAGATTGCGGAACGGGCGCGGGATCTGGAATGTGCGCGCGATACCTTTGTGGCAGACGCGGTTGGCCGTGAGGCCGCCGATCTCGCCGCCCTCGAACATGACGCTGCCGGCGGTCGGCGCGTACATGCCGGCGATGCAGTTGAAGGTCGTGCTTTTGCCGGAACCGTTGGGGCCGATGAGGCCGAGAATCTCCCCTTCAGCAACGTCGAAGGAGACATTGCTTACGGCCGTGAAACCGCCGAACTGCTTGGTCAATCCGTCGACTTTGAGCATAGCCATGCGAGCAGGCGTCCGAAACTCGAAGATTGACGATGAGACAAACCAACCGCTGCCGCTCTTTATCAGAGAGCAGCAGCGGGATGGAAGTTGAGCCGAGAGTTAGCGCGCGAATCCGTGTCCTGCCGGGAGCGGCAGCACCGGATCGATCGTCCGCAGCGCCGACGGCCAGGCGATCTTCGTCTTGCCGTCCACATACTGCATCACCACTGGCGACGAGCGCTCGTTCTGGCCTGACATCACATGGCCCGGCGGGAAGAACTTCACGCCATAGCCCTGGATCGTTCCGCCGGCCGGAATGTCGGTCTCGAGCGCGGCCTTGCGCAGAGCTTCGGGATCGAACCCGCCATGCTTCTTGATCGCGCGCGGCAGCACGTCGGTCAGGAAGATCCAGGTCTGATTGAATCCCATCGAGGCGTGCGGCGGGACCTCGCTGACCTTGGTTTCCGCGATGTAGCGCTTGATCATCTCGGCGGTCACATCGGCAACGCCGGGCGCCAACGTCTTCGGATCGAGAAGCTGGGCCGCGACCGGATCGACGTTATACACGTAGTTGACGTCGCCTTTGAACGTCTCGATCAACTTGTCGATCTGGCCGTAGCCGGCGCCGTGTCCGATCAGCGCGTCGAATTTCAGCCCGGCTTCCCGCGACTGGCGTAGGAACAGCGTGATGTCGGGGTTGTAGCCCGTGTGCAGGATGATGTCCGGGCGCGCGCGGCGGAGTTTCGTGACCAATGCCGAGAGGTCGGTCGAGGTTGCGGCGTAGCCTTCCTTGTGCACGATCTTGATGCCCAGCTCTTTACACCGGGCTTCGTTGCCGGCAGCGACGCCGGACCCGTACGGGCCGTCCTCATAGAGGATGGCGACGCTGACGTCCTTGGGGTCCTTCTTGAGTTTCGCTTTGGCGTTCTCGGCGATGAAGTTGCAGGACGCCTCGCCGAACTGGTCCGAGTGGACCTGCGGGCGGAACACGTACGTCAGATTCTTACCCTTGAAGACCGCTGAGGCCACGCAGACGTTGGCCCACATGAAGCGTTTGGCCGCGTCGACCTTGGCCGCCATCGGAACGCAGTGCGCAGACGAGTAGACGCCCATCAGCACGTCGACCTTGGCTTCGTTGAGGAGCCGCTCGGCCTCGTTGATCGCGACGTCGGTCTTTGACTGGGCATCGGCGTAGGTGGCGACGATCTTGTACCCTTCGACGCCGCCGCGCTCGTTGATCATGTCGATCGCGATCTTGGTCGCGATGGCCGCCGGCAGCGATCCGCCGCCCGCAAACGCGCCGGTATAGTCGTAAATAGCGCCGACCTTGATTTCTTTCTGGGCTGCAGCCGGCAAGCTCGCACTTGAGACGAGCCCAATCGCTGCCACGGCGCACGCAGCATTTCTCCAAAACGTCATGGCGTTCTTTAACTCCCTGAAGCAGTTGCGGTCGGTTGAGTCCGAAGCTGAATTATTGGCGACAGACTGGAGAAGTACGGGGCCCGCTGTCAACCGCTTTCGCGCGGTCTATGTGCCTAGTGCTCAGACGAAAGTCGTCTTTTGGTCAATCGGGTAGTATGCCGGACTGCGCTCGGATATATTGCGTTCAGGTATTGGACAGGGTGTCGCCGGCGGGACGTGGCGGACGCACGGAAGGACCGAATGCAGGACAAGTCGTCGAGGTCGGCTCCCGACGGGGGCACGCCCCGCAAGGCAGAAGCACGGCCGGACCCGGACACGCCGGTCATTCCCCATCGTTGGCGATTGGGCGCGCGGCTGCGCAACTATTTCCTGACGGGACTCGTCGTTGTCGGGCCGGTCGCGATCACCGTCTATATCGCCTGGTACGTCATCAATATCGTCGACCGCTGGGTTAAGCCGTATATCCCCGGCATCTACAATCCGGACACCTACCTGCCGTTCGCCGTGCCCGGGTTCGGACTGGTCTTCGCCATCCTGATGCTGACGATGATCGGCGCGCTGGCGGCGAACCTGCTCGGACGCTCCCTGATCAGCAGCGGCGAGATGATGCTCGATCGAATGCCGATCGTGCGCAATCTCTACCGCGCATTGAAACAGATCTTCGAGAGCGTTCTGACCGTCACCGCGCCGCAGCAGGCGTTCCAGAAGGTCGGGGTGCTCGAGTTTCCGTCGAAGGGAATCTGGTCGCTTGTTTTTGTAACCGGAGAAGCGGCCAAGCAGATCGCTGCACTCAATCCCCAGGACGATCTGATCAGCGTATTCATGCCGACGGGGATGTTGCCGCCGAGTGGGTTCGTCTGCTTCGTGCCGCGGAACAGTGTCACGCTCATCGGAATGAGTGTGGAGGACGCCGCGAAGATCATCATCTCGGCGGGCATGGTCAACCCTGAGACGCAGGCGCAGCTCAGAGAATTGCGCAAGTCCGCGGCCAAGTCGGCAGCGCCCAAAACTTGAAGCGCGACGCTTAAATCGCGTCCGCATTAATGCCGAGATAGGCGTCGAAAACCGACCAGAAATGCTGCCGGATCGTGTTGGTCTCTTGCAGGATCTCGTGCTGGGATTGAGGCATCGTGACGTGCGCGCCGACCTTGAGGCGGCTCGCGAAGGCTTCGATGGCGCGTGAGGAAACGATGCGATCGCTGCCGGCGCTGATCAGCAGCAGCGGCACCTGCACCTGCGGCGCAAATTGAGGATCGGCGATATACGCGCAGGAGCGATAGGCCGCGCGCAGCCAACCGATGGTCGCCGAGCCAAGCCCAAGCTCGGGGGCCGCTTCGAGAACCTGGCGATTGCGCGCCGCGCGCTCGACGTCAGAGGTCAAGGCGTTGCCGGTGAATTCCGCGGTTTCCTCGGGTTTGTCAGAGCCGCCAGGAACATAGCGCGTGGCGCCGCCGAACAGTCCCACCACTTCGACGAAAATGCGCGCGGCGAACGCGGGAACCCCGACCTTTTCGGCCGAGAGTTCGATCATCGGCGCACATAAGACGATGCGATCGAACCAGGAGTCAGGAGCGATTGAGTGGCGCAGCAGGACGTTGCCGCCCATCGAATGCGCGAGCGCGAAATACGGGGGAGGGCACTCCGGTAGCACGACGTGCTGCATGAACGCGGCAAGGTCGCGGTCGAATTCCGCGAAGCTGCGGATATGGCCTTTTCGAGGGTTGGCGAGCGGCCGGAACGACCCGCCCTGTCCGCGCCAATCGTGAATGGCAACCGCGAAGCCGCGACGCCGGAGGTCGGCGATTACCTCGAAGTACTTCTCGATATACTCGCCGCGTCCGCAGAACACGCACACGGTGCCGCGGAGCGGGCCCCGCGTCGCCTCCCAGCGGGCAAAGCGTAGCGGCGCGCCGTCATAACCTGGAAAATCGCCGGTCATCGCGCCGCTCGGCACCGGATTTTTCGCGAGCGAAACGAGGGTCATGGGGCACCGGTTGCTGGCGCGGCGGTTTCATCGGCCCGCCGTAGAACTCCGAATCGAGTCAGCCCAGCCTATAGCAAATCCGGTTCACCGGCGCACGACCGTCGCGCGTCGAGCCTAGCGATGAGCAAAGGAAAACGGCGGCAGAGGAGCGCCCTGCCGCCGAAAGTTCAGTCCAAGAAATACGCCAGGGCGCCCGGTATTCAGCGATAGTACGGCTCGTAACGCCGCGGGCGATGCGCATACGGGACTGGCGCAAGTGGTTCCGCCGCTACGACGTCGCCACTACAGCGGTCGATCTTGAGCCGATACGGCAGCCCGTTCGGGCGGCGTGCTTCGACGATGGCGACCCGATGACGGACATCGAGTTCCTCGAACGAGTGCCAGCCTTCGCGCAGCAGCCGATCACGAATCTCGGCGCGCGGCGCACACGCTGGAACCGCCGGTTCCGCGTAGCTGTAGTGACGCCGCGTAATGATGCGCTTGTCGTCGTAAACTTCACGCTCGTGATAGGTGCCGACGCGGGGCGGACGCACATCAACGTCACGCTCCACGATATCTTCTTCTTCCTCGGCGTACGGCGCACGCGCACGTTGCGCCGGCGGCCCGAAGATATCGCGGTAGCGCTGATCCTCGTAGGCGGACCTGTACCGGTCGGACGGTGGATTGCCATATCCCAAATCGGCGGCGATGGCCGGTGCACTACCCATCAAGGTCAGTGCGGCGAGGGCCCCCGTCGCGGCGGCGAACAGTCTCATTGCCTCATTTCCTCCTGGCTATAAGTCAATTCTGCTCACACTCCCCACCGTGTCAGGGTGACGGCGGGAGCATGAACGCAGCCCGCAACGCGCATTCATTCGGCATTCATCGAGAACACATGCGGCCTTGATTAGTTGCTGCGATTGCGGAAGCTTGATGACCGCCGGGGACCCGGTGACATCGTCGAAGGAAAAACAATCGTGTTTCAAAATGGACTGCTGGCGGGCAAGCGCATCCTCGTGACGGGCGGCGGTACTGGATTGGGCGCCAGCATGGGGCAGCGGTTCCTGGAACTCGGCGCCGAATTGGTCATTTGCGGTCGACGCGCCGAAGTGCTGGCCGAGACGGCGGCGCGGATGGAGCGCGAGACGGGCGGCAAGGTGTTGGCGGTGCCCTGCGACGTGCGCGATGCCTCAGCCGTCGAGGCGATGATGGACACGATCTGGCAAAGCGGTCCCCTCGATGCTCTGGTCAACAACGCGGCCGGCAACTTCATTGCTGAGACGCACAAACTCTCACCGCGCGCGATCGACGCGATCCTGAATACCGTGCTGCACGGCTCGGCTTATTGCACCGTCGCGGCCGGTCGGCGTTGGATCGACGCCGGGCAGCGCAATTGCTGCGTCCTCTCCATTCTCACGCTATCGGCCTTGAAAGGCGCCGCATTTCGCGTGCCATCGGCCATGGCCAAGGCGGGCGCGCTCGCAATGATCCGTAGCCTCGCCGTCGAATGGGGCCCGAAAGGCATTCGCACCGTGGCGATTGCGCCGGGGCCGTTCCCCACTGCGGGAGCGTCGCAGCGGCTGACACCCGGCGGGAGCGAATCCGTCATCGATCGCGAGATCCCCCTCAGGCGCAACGGTGAGCATATTGAACTTGCCAACCTCGCGTCGTTCCTGTTGTCGGACATGGCTGGCTACATCAACGGCGAATGCATCGT
>LNEA01000382.1 GCA_001464855.1 Rhizobiales bacterium Ga0077530 | reverse complement strand
TTATGTGCGTCGTTGGCCGAGCCAACGGGTTGCTGACTTGGTTTCCAAGTGGGTCCATCCCACCGGTCGCGGCGACGACATCGCCGCAATCCACATCTTTGGCAGTCTGCTGTCCGCGATCGCCCTCGCGGGCGCCATTGTGGTCACCGGATCGTTCGCTATTGCGGCTTTGGCGGCAATTGCGATTTACGGCGCGACCGCCGTCGCGGCGCTGCACCGAAGCCATCGCCTCACGCGGCTCGAACTCGAAGAGAGCCGCGCCGCCTATCGCCTGGTCGCTGACAACACCAGCGACGTCATCACGCGCCACAACGCCGATGGCAAAGTCACGTTCGCGTCGGCGGGCGCCACTGCACTTCTCGGCGTGACGCCATCCCGGCTTGTCCGGCACGGCTTGATGGCGGCCATGCGTCCCGACGTCGTCGCCCGCTGCCACGAGGCCATCGCCGAATGTCTCGAACTCAGGATGCCGGTTTCGCTGGAACTCGAAATCGCGCCGCTGACGAAGGCCGCAGCGCCGAAATGGCTGGATCTGCGGTGCGCGCCCATCCCTTACGCGGACGGCGTTGTCGTCGTGATGCGTGACGTTACGACCCGCAAGTGGCACGCGCTGGCGATGAAGCAGGCGCGCGACGAAGCCGAGAGCGCAAGCCGCGCAAAATCCTCGTTCATCGCCACCATCAGCCACGAGCTGCGCACGCCGCTCAACGCCATCATCGGCTTCTCTGAGCTACTGCATCGGGAACTGCTGCTGAAATCGCGCGAACCGCGCCAGGCCGAGTACAGCCGCATCATTCACGACAGCGGCCAGCACCTCATGAGCCTCGTGAAGGATCTGCTCGACGTTTCGAAGATCGAGGCTGGTCGATTGACGATCTGCTCGGAGCCCTTCCGGATCCGTGACGTCATCAAGAGCAGCGTCGACACACTGCACCCCGCGGCGAGCGCGAAATCCATCGTCATCGATGTCTCGATCGCCGGCGAGCTCGACGAGGTGGTCGCGGACCGCCGCGCGTGCAAGCAGATGCTGATGAACCTGCTCTCGAATGCCTGCAAGTTCACGCCGGCTGGCGGCAAGATCCATCTCTCCGCAACAACAGCGGACGAACATGTGGTGCTTTCGGTGCGCGACAGCGGGATCGGCATCTCGGCGGAGCACGTCTCTCGTCTCGGCCAGCCGTTCTATCAAGTGGACTCGTCATACACGCGCCAGCTCGAAGGGGCGGGGCTCGGTCTTGCGATCGTCCGTGGCCTGGTTGAGTTGCACAACGGCCGCCTCGAGATCGAGAGCGAGCCGGGCAACGGGTCGTGTTTCAAGCTCATTCTGCCACTCGATACCGACGCTGCCGCAGAGATGGCGCCGCTCCAGCCCATCGCGCTGGTGGCCTGATAGGGCGGCGCTTGCAGAACAACACAAGGTAGGTGCGTATGTTGACCAGTCCTCGTGAAGCTCGGATCGCTGGATGCGCGATCGTAATCCTGGCCGGCGCGGTCGCGGCGAATGTCGCGTTTCTTCAAGGTGCCCCGCGCGAACGCCGCGCGCCGCACATGCCCGTCGGCATGACGGGGCTGCAATCGGGCAAATCGAGCGTCGCCGAGTCGCGGCGCCCGGGGGGATCGGTCACGCTGACTTTGGCGTCGCTGATCGAGGCGGATGCGCCCGCGACTGCCGCCGTCCAATCGACGTCGCCGACACCAGCCGAGGCTCCTGCGGCGGCAGAGCCCGCGGCGGCCGTGCTCCCCGGCCGTGTGGTCGGAATCGCCCGTGCTGTTGATCGGCTTGTCGTCGCGCAGCCGGAGGTGGCGCCACCGAAATCGCAGCAGGATGTGGTTCGTCAGGTGCAGACCGAATTGACGACCCGTGGTTATGCGCCGGGCCCTGCCGATGGTGACGCCGGCCTGCTCACGCGTGCGGCGATCCTCGCGTTCGAGCATGATCGTGGGCTGCCCGCGACGGCCGCGGCTTCAGAAGAGTTGTTGGCGGCATTGCGCGCACCTGCTGCAGCGCGACGGCCAGTCGCCGGCGCCAATTGGCGATCGCCGTCGCATGCGGCCGTGGCGATGGTGCGGACCGTGCAGCAGAACCTGATCGCGACGGGCTATCTGTCCGGCTCCGCCAGCGGAACCTTCGACGCACGTACCATGGCGGCGATCCGCGCGTTCGAGACGGCCAATGATCTGCTGCCCAGCGGGCGGATATCGGCGCCGCTAGTCGCAAAGCTTCAGCGCGCCGGTTCATCCCGCGCACGGGTTGCTTCCGGTCAGTAAGGCCAAGCGAGTTTGCTTACGGAGCCGCCGCCGCTTATTCAGCCGCCATCATGGCCTCGGCGGACGGCGCATCGTCCAGCATGCCGAGCGCGTGCATGTAGGTGGCCAGGATCGCTTCCTGCTCGTCGCGATCGTCCTTCGGCTGCTTCCGCAGGCGAATGACCTGCTTCATGATCTTCGGGTCGAAACCCATCGCCTTCGCTTCGAGAAACTTGTCGCGGATGTCCCCCGCGAGCGCCTTCTTTTCTTCTTCCAGGCGCTCGATCTGCTCGATGAGCTGGCGCAGCTGGCTCTGCGCGGATGATTGAAGCGACGACATATCCTTACCCCACCGTTGGACGGGCGGCTCGCGCCCGGTACTTCGTTTTCCGGCGTGCGCTACGCTGCCTGACGGCCCCACAAGCGACTCAGCACGCCCTCAAACGGTAGGTGGGTGACGTGGCCTCAGCAAGGCGCAGCGATGGCTCGCTGCGCCTACTGTGGAGAACGCGGGATAAGTCGGAGAGAGGCCTTTACAACGTGGCGGCAGGCGACGGGATCACGCCGCCTTTGCGTCCTTGAGCGCGCGGATGGCGGTGTCCCAGGCGCCGAGCGTATGTGCGACATCCGCTTCCGTATGAGCGAGCGACAGATAGTATTTGCTGTCGCCCTTGAGGATGCCGGATGCGAGCAGCGATTGATTCACGCGACGCATCATGTCCACGTTCGCGCGGACGGTCGAACGATAGTCGCGGATGTCGCCATCGGCGAACACGACGTCGAACAGCGGTGGCTCTCCGATCACTTGCGCCGAGATTTTCGCCTCGCGCAGCCGTGCCGAAATCCCGCTCATCAGCGCCTTGCCGGTCGCGAAGATCTTGTCGTAGGCGCCCGGTTCCTTCAGCACCTCCATCGTCGCAAGTCCGGCCGCCGACGCGACCGGATTTCCCGACAGCGTGCCGATCTGCACCGTGAACTCATCCTCGCCGACGGCGGTCTTGTCGAAGTGGCGCATGATGTCGGTCTTGCCGGCGATGGCCGCCAACGGGAAGCCGCCGCCGATCACCTTGCCGAATGTCGCGAGATCCGGCGTGACGCCGTAATACGCCTGCGCGCCGCCATAGGAGAAGCGGAAGCCGGTCACCACCTCATCGAAGATCAGCACGATGCCATGCTGCTCGGTAAGCTTGCGCAGGCCTTCCAGGAAACCGGGCTTCGGCGGGATCAGACGCTGGAACGGCTCGACGATAATTGCTGCGATTTCCTTGCCGTGTTGATTGAGCAGGCTCTCGACTGCCGCGAGATCGTTGAACGGAGCGACGACCACTTCCTCGCGCACGGATTTCGGAATGCCCGCTGAATCCGGAACCGGCGTCGGGAAGTTCGCGAGCCGCTTCGGCGCGAGACTCATGAGGCCGTAATCGCTCATGCCGTGATAGCCGCCCTCGAACTTCAAGATCTTGTCGCGCTTCATGTAGGCGCGGGCGACGCGCATCGCGTAGAGGTCGGCTTCGGAGCCCGACGACACGAACCGCACCTGCTCGGCGCATGGCACCGCTGCGACGATTTCTTCGGCGAGCCGGATGCCATGGGCGTTGTTGACGAAGAACGTCGTGCCGAGCGGGATCTGCTCGAGGACCGCCGCCTCGACTTTCGGATGAGCATGGCCGACCAGCATTGGGCCCGACCCGAGCAGGAAATCAACATATTCGTTGCCCGAGACGTCCCAGACGTGGCCGCCCTTCCCGCGCGCGATCACGATATCGAGGGCCGTATTGCCGAACGTACCGGCCGGCAGCACCTTGCGCGCGCGCTCGGCAAGCTCGATCTCGGCGGCACTGCGTTGCGTTTGGCTCATCTCGATGTTCCCCTTGATCATGTCTGGACAGGTGACAGCGCGTTGGCCGCAAGTTTAGACTGGCTGACCGCGCAATAGAAGCAGCGGATTGTGCATGGGGGCGTCTCGCTCCTCGTGTGCCGCGCTCTCCAGCAGACAACAAGCCGAGGAAATCCCATGCCTATCGTTCCCGTTGATCGCCTGACGTCCATCGGCAGCACACTGCTTCAATGCGCCGGCGCCTCGAAAATGGAAGGCGATACGGTTGCGAAAGGCTGCGTCGCCGCCAACCTCGCGGGACACGACAGCCACGGCGTGATTGCGATCCCGACCTACATCGATCGCATGGGCAAGGGCCACATCGTGCCCGGCGCCCCTTTCGAGATCAAACAGGAGAGTGCGACAACCACCGTCATCGACGGCAACTGGGGCTTCGGCTTCGTCGTCGCCGAGAAGGCCGCGCAGATCACCATCGAGAAGGCCAAGAAATCCAATGTCGCGGCCGCGACGATCCTGCGCCAGAGCCACGTCGGCCGAGTCGGCGCCTACCCGATCATGGCGGCGCGCGAGGGCCTGATCGCGATCATGACGGCCGACAGCGGCCGCAGCCCGAAGGCCGTCGCGCCGTTCGGCGGTCGCGAGGCGCGCCTCGGCACCAACCCGATCTGCATCGCGATCCCGTCCGATCTCGACGGCCCGTTTGTGTTGGACATGGCGACGTCAGGTGTTGCCGTCGGCAAGATCAAGCTCGCGCAGGCCAAGGGCACCAAGATCCCGGAAGGCTGGATGGTCGACAAGGACGGCAAGGCGACGACCGATCCGTTCGACTACGACAAGGGCGGCGTGTTGCTGCCGCTCGGCGGCTCGGAAGGTTTCAAGGGCTCGGGTCTGTCGGCGATGGTCGAGGTGCTGTCGGCGGTGCTGCCTGGCCTCGGCTTCGGCGTCGATCCGACGGGACGCCATAACGACGGCTGCTTCCTCGCCATGTTCAACGTCGAGGCGTTCCGCCCACTCAAGACATTCAAGGCCGAGGTCACGGAGTTCGCACGCTATCTGAAGGCGACGCCGCCGGCGCAGGGCTACACGGAAGTGATGTACCCCGGCGAAGTCGAGCACATCCGCGAGCAGGATCGTCGCAAGAACGGGATCGAAGTCGATAACAAGACCTGGAAGGCGTTTGGCGACCTTGCCGCGAAGTATGGCAAGGAAGGGTTGGTGACCTAGAGGTTCCTCTCAGCGGAGCCCGCCGAGTGCGTAGCTGATGCCCACGCGCCCTACATGGTGCTGGGTGGTGAGAGCGATATCCGTGCCTCCGATGTTCGGGCGTTCCTTGCCGAAGTCGAAGTAGTCGTAGTCGAGTCGGATCGACCATCGCCCGGTAAACGCCATCTCGCTCCCGGCGCCGATCGTCCATCCCGTGAAGCGCCGATCGATTTTGCCGCCGCCCGCGTACGTGCCGAGCATGGTCGAATAACCGTGCAGCGTCATGTCGGTCATCGCGATGCCGCCCTTGGCGTAGATCAGCGTGTTGCCGCTGGTGAAGCCAAGGCGCGCTACGGCGGAGGCGATCCAATTGGTTTCGCCCTTCGTGTGCACGGTCCAGTCGGGGTCTACGGTCGAGATACGGCTGCCAGAGCCGCCGATGCTGGTCCAGCCGAATCCGGTCTCGATGCCCAACAGCCATGGCCCTCTGGTCGCGTTGAAGCCGGCATGGACACCGCCGACCATGCCGCTCAGGTCCTGCGCGACGACTGAGCCCGGCGGGAGGAGGCCGATGTCGTCGAGGAGTTTGGTATCGAATGCGCCAGCTCCGCCACCGCCGCTCACGCCTACATAGACGCCGTCCCAACGGCGCTGCGAAGGCTCAGCCGAGGCAGCAGTCATCGTTGCGAGCGCAATGAGTGCGCCCGCGCCGCAAGATGCCGATTTCATTGTGGGCCTCGTATTTTCTGTAGAAGGTATATCTGTATAATGATTTGATAAAAATGTGCATAAAAATAAGCGCTTAAGAATAGAGTCCTGCGTGTTGTCTCGAGTGGGTTCGTCGCAGAGCGGGCATCGAAGTCAGTGACAGGCTTGGAAGGTCTTCGGCGGTCGCACTGCGGAATATTGTCGAGCTGTTGGACGCGCGCTCCATTTCGCCGCGCCGAGGACGGCCGCTCTAAATGAGTCGGACCGGATTCTCTCCGCGCTAAGACCATTTCCTCGGAACCTTCATCCATGTCGGTCGTTTTCATCGCATCACCCATCTAACGAGGAGAGCTTCCGATGAAAGCTTCAGCTTTGGCGGCCTGCGCCGCGATTCTGATGTCGTCTGCCGCGATCGCCCAGACCACCCCGACCACGCCGGCGCCCACTGCCACCCCGCCCGCGACCACCGCTCCGCCCGCGCGTACGCCGGCGACCGAAACTCAGGTCAAGTCGAAGGCGCCGACTCAGGAAGTCACCGGCGCATGGAACGCCAAGGATTTCATGAGTTCGCGCGTTTACAACATGGCCGGCGAGCGGATCGGTGACGTCAACGACATCCTCGTTGACAATGGTCGAGTGACGTCAATTGTGATCGGCGTCGGCGGCTTCCTTGGCATCGGCCAAAAGGAAGTTGCGATGACCCCTGATCAGGTCAAGCGCATGGTCCACAGCGACGGCGAGACGTACTTCACCGTCAACTCGACCAAGGATCAGCTGCAGGCCGCGCCCGAGTACGTGCGCCCCGCCAAGGCAGCGCGCCAGCCGACGAAGTAAGACCGCAAGGGGCGCCATCGAGCGCCCCTTCGCGCTTCAGTCGCGGAACGCTCTCTGCGCATCCGCGTTGGTCCAACACGAGAAGTTTAGTAAGGAGGATACAATGGCCTCAGTGACACAACATCCCAACCATCAGCTCATCTCGAGTGAAGATGTCGAAGGCACCAACGTTTATGGTGCGGGCGATGCGAAGGTGGGCGAGATCGATCATCTCATGATCGACAAGTTCAGCGGAAAGGTGACGTACGCCGTCATGAGTTTCGGCGGTTTCCTCGGCCTCGGCCATAGCCACTATCCCGTGCCGTGGGCGGCGCTGAAGTATGATCCCGCAATTGGCGGTTATCGCACCGGCATCACCGAGAGCCAGCTCAACGACGCGCCGGAGTTCACCGACGACGCGTGGGGCGATCGCGACTGGGAAGCACGCACGCATAAACATTACGGCGCGCCCGTCTATTGGGGTGCCGGCGTCGTCTAACCATTGACGCTCGGAAATCTCGGACGCCCGGTCGACCTCGTGTTGGCCGGGCGTTTGCGTTCGCTACGGGGATCGCGCGAGCGTCACCGCTACTGTCGCCAAAATGTCGTCGACACGCGCACCGCGCGAGAGATCGGAGACAGGTTTGGCAAAGCCCTGCAGGAATGGGCCGATCGCCTGAGCGCCAGCAAGTTCCTGCATCAGTTTGTAGCCGATGTTGCCGGAATCGAGGTCGGGGAAGATCAACACGTTGGCGTGGCCTGCCACGGCGCTCTCACCTTTGATCTTCTTCGCCGCGACCGTCGCGGAGAGCGCGGCGTCCGCTTGTAGCTCGCCATCGACGTTGAGGCTCGGTGCGCGCGCGCGAACAAGCGCCAGCGCATTGCGGATCTTGTCGACGCGCGGATGCGTGGCGCTGCCATGGGTCGAGAACGAAAGCAGCGCCACGCGGGCCGGCGTGGCGAGAAGAACTTCGGCGCTGGCCGCTGATGCGATGGCGATGTCCGCGAGCTCCTCGGCGCTCGGATCTGCGTTCACGGCGCAGTCGGCGAACACGAGCGGACGCGGCGCGCCGCCGCCGATACCCGGTACGATCATCAGAAAATAACTCGACGGCGTGGCGATGCCCGCCGCAGGGCCGATTGTCATCAGGCCGGCCTCGATCACGCGGCGCGTCGGGTTGTCGACACCCGCCACCAGCGCTTCCGCTTCGCCGATCGCCACGAGAGCACCACCGAAGTACAGCGGCTTACGAACGAGACGCGCGGCGGTGCGCTCGTTCATCCGCTCGCGAGCGGTCGCGACGTGGGCGGCGAGGCGGGGCAGTACCTCGTCGGTCTCGGGCGTGCGAACGTCGATCGCATCGTTGTGCTGACCGTCGTCGAGTGCTGTCAGCCGCGACCGGGTCGCGGCGATGTCGCTGGTCAATACGATCGGGCGTGCCAGGTCCGCGCGCGCAAGCTTGACCGCGGCCGCGAGGATGCGGTCGTCGCCACCCTCGGGTAGCACGACGCGCAGGCCCCGCCCTTTGACGGCGGCCATGCAGGAAGCCACGATATCCATCCGCGTCTCCGCAATTTCCTTTTGC
Organism: Rhizobiales bacterium Ga0077530; assembly: GCA_001464855.1. Taxonomy (GTDB): domain Bacteria; phylum Pseudomonadota; class Alphaproteobacteria; order Rhizobiales; family Hyphomicrobiaceae. Next base: position 10,125 of record LNEA01000382.1, on the reverse strand, counting down.
GACCTCTAACGCACTTGTAGGCGACGGTGCTAATGGTGCAAGTACAGGTTCGAGGGATGATAGGAAACGGCTCGGGAGACAGACCATGGCCGAACCAAGCAATGAGCCCCGGATCTATCGGGGCCTCAAAGACGTCTATTTCGAACGCTCGGCGGCGACTTTCATCGACGGCAAGGCCGGAGAGCTGCGCTATCGCGGCTATTCGATCCACGACCTCGCGCAGAATTCGTGCTTCGAGGAGACGGCATACCTGCTGATCCACGGCGAACTGCCGACCGTCGAGCAGTTGGCAACGTTCGATGGCGAGTTGAAGGCCGCCCGCACGCTCCCCGCCGAGGTACTCGACGTCATCCGGCTCGTGCAGGGCGCCCATCCGATGGACGTGCTGCGGACGGCGGTATCGGCGCTGGCGGCATTCGACCCCGAGACCGCGGACACGTCGCGCGCCGCCACCATCCGCAAGGGCGTGCGATTGTCGTCGCAGGTGCCGATGATTGTTGCCGCGCATGAGCGCATTCGCAACGGCCTCGACCCGCTGGCGCCCGATCCCGCGCTCGGCCACGCCGCCAATTTCCTGTGGCTGCTGAAGGGCAGCAAACCCTCGGCGGACGCCGCGAAACTCCTCGACACCGACTTGGTGCTCCACGCGGAGCATGGCTCGAATGCTTCCTCATTCACGGCCCGCGTCGTGGTCGGCACCGACGCCAACATCCACGCCGCTGTCACGGCTGCAATCGCCGCTCTTTCGGGGCCGGCGCACGGCGGTGCCGCCGAGGACGTGATGCGTATGGCCGAGGAAATCGGCGATCCCGCCAATACGCCCGCCTTCGTGAAAGCTAAACGGGCCGCCAAAGAGGCGATCACCGGTTTCGGTCACCGCGTCTATCGCGCCGAAGATCCGCGCGCGCGCCACATGCGCGAAGGCGTGAAGCGGTTGTCGAAGGAGATGGGCGAACCGAAGTGGTACGAAATTCTCGAGTCGCTCGTCGCGGAGATGAAGCCGTATGCCCGGCACGGCGTGAACGTGAACGTCGATTTCTACTCGGGCGTCATCTACTACTTGCACAAAATTCCCAAGGACCTGTTCGTTCCGATTTTCGCGGTTGGGCGCGTCCCTGGCTGGACGGTGCAGGTCTTGGAGCAGCTCGACAACAACATCCTGATCAGGCCGCTGACGCTCTACAACGGCCCGGAAGCCCGCACTTATGTGCCGATCGCTGAGCGGGGCTGAACAAAGGCGTACGCAATATCCGCAACGAAAAGGCCGGCACCCTTGCGAGTGCCGGCCTTAAACATTTGCCTTTGGGCGTCGCTCTACCAGCGGCACGCATAATACCGGTTCCGCCAGTAGCGGCTGCCGGTGCGCTGCCATTTGCGATAGTAATAGCCGCAGCCACGACTGTAGCTATATCCACCGTAGAAGAACGGGATACCAGCGCCGTAAATGTAGCCGCGCCGATGGTAACGCCCATACCGATGGCCGTAATGGCGCCCGCCATAGAAACGACGGCCACCGTAGTGGCGCCCACCGAAGGCGCGACCACCCCGGAAATGGCGACCACCACTGAAGCTGCGTCCGTAGCTGCGTCCGCCGCGCCGGACTTTTTCGACGGCGCTGTCGGGTGTCGCGATTTTCGGTGCGAGTGTTGGGGCTGCAGCCGACGAAGTGGTCTGGACAGGCATAAGCATGATGCCCATGGCAGCCACTGCCGACAAGGCAAGGGTTCTAATCATTCGCAACGCTCTCCTCTCTCATTATTCCCCGGCTTAGATTCGAGAATGGGCTTTCTCCAAGGCGGTTTCAAGTTGCTGTGATCAATTAAAACCATGAACGCATATTCATATACTCAAGCTGATTCATTGTGCCGTGGGGAATATCGGAGTTTTTCGGCGCAGTAGTGACCTAATGCGGCAGTTGCGAACCGAATTATACGCCAGCGAGCGCTCGATCTCGCAATACAAAGTGGTTGCCGCGATGATGGTGATTTGAGCGCGCCGAGCATAATTTCCGCGAGGACGGCGCCCCAATGGTCTCTGACATTCTGGCCGTGACGATTGCTGCAGTGCGCCGATCGGAACAGAGCGCCCGCTTCGAAATGTCGGTCGCCGACGCTGCGATCTCGCGCGCCGTCGCGGAATCTGCTGCGCGTGAGGATGAGCAATCGAGCGCTGAACTTCGGATCTCGTGACGTCCTCGGGTTTACAATCAGCCGGTTGCGGGTTACGCAATTAGTGCAAAGCGGGCCGTCCAGAGCTCGTGCCGTCAATTGAACGTCATAGGGAGAAACCAATCGTGAAACGCCATTTGTGGCAGCTGAGAGCTGTTGCGGCCGCCGCGTTCATCGCAGGGCTCGCTGTTGCGCCGGCCACCGCCCAGGACATCAAGCTCACCTATTTCACCGGACCGACTGGCGGCTCGTGGATCCCGATCGCGGGCGCCCTGACGTCAATCTGGCAGAAAGCCGACAAGCGGCTGTCGATCGAGAACCGTCCCGGCGCGGGCCTCGTCAACATGAAGGCGATCGAAGAGGGCAAAGCCGAGATCGGCATGGGCAACATGGTCTCGACGGTCGATGCGCTCAATGGCATCGGCACTGGCATCACCAAACCCTACGTCAATGTATGCCATCTCGCGAACATCTATCCGCAGGTTCAGCAAATTGCGGCGCGCGCTGACCAAGGCATCAAGACGCTCGCTGATCTCAAGGACAAGAGCCTCGGTACGCTGCCACGGGGCAATACCAGCGAGACTGTCGCCTCATGGATCATGGATGCGGCGGGCGTCGGCTACAAAGGCCTTAGCAAGGTCAATTTCGTGAGCATCGCGGATCAGGCCAACATGTTCAAGGACGGCCAGATCTCGGTGTCCATGTTCATCAGCACCATTCCGACCGGCGGCATCATGGACATGGCGAACAGCCGCCCGGTGAGAATGCTCGACATTCCGGACGACGTCTTCGCCGAACTGAAAAAGAAGAACTCCGGATTCGACCGCTTCACGATCAAGAAGGGCACCTATCCGGGCATGGATGCGGACGTTCAAAGTATCCAGTTCCCGGCACACGTCATCATCAGCTGCAAGCTGCCCGATGACGTCGTGTACAACATGGCTAAGGCGATGACCGAGGCGCTGCCTGATCTCGCCAGCGTCAATTCGGTCTTCAAGGGACAGACGGTGAAGGATTTCGGCGCGAAGGTCGCGGTGAAGGTCCATCCCGGCGCCTTGAAGTACTTCAAGGAACAGGGCGCGATGTAGTCGCGTCGCAGCGACCTCAGCACTCCGCGCGGCGTCGAAAGTGGCGCCGCGCCCAACTCGCTTGGCTGTGGGGATGCTTCCATGACTTACGCGCGCGCGACTCAACTGCTTGTAACTGTCCTAGCCACGGCCTTCACGGTCTATCATCTCTACGTCGCATTCGTCGGCGTGCCGGAGCCGTTCGTTTTCCGCGGCACACATCTCATGTGGATGCTGGTGCTGGCGTTTCTCGTCTACACGGGCTTTTCCGGGCGCAAGGATGAGCCGCCCGGCGTCATCGATTGGCTGTTCGTGGCCGCGAGCGTCGCGTCCGTCGGTTACATTTTCTACGAGTACGAATATTTCATCACGCGCTTCGCTACTGTCGACGACCTAAGACCCGCAGACTGGTTCTTCTCCATAACCTTGATCGTTTGCATTCTCGAAGGCACGCGTCGTGTTCTCGGCTCTGCACTGTCGATCACGGCCCTCGTATTTATGGCGTACTGTCTCACATTCACGAGCGTGTCGGCGCAGATGATGCTCGACCAGCTCTACATGACGACTGACGGCATCCTCGGCATCCCGATCAGCGTTTCCGCAACATACGTCGTGCTGTTCATCATTTTCGGCGCGTTTGTCGAGAAGACCGGGACCGGCAAGTTGTTCATGGATTTCGGTATCGCGCTTGCTGGTGCGAAGCCGGGCGGTCCAGCCAAGGTCGCCGTGATCACCTCCGGCATGTTCGGGACGATTTCGGGCAGTGCCGTCTCCAACGTCATGACGACAGGCGTCTTCACGATCCCTATGATGAAGCGCATCGGCTATCGGCCGGCGTTCGCGGGCGCCGTCGAAGCCGTTGCGTCGACGGGCGGCCAGATCATGCCGCCGATCATGGGCGCCGCGGCCTTCGTGATGGCAGAGTATCTCGCCGTCAGTTATCTCACCGTCGCGATGATGGCCTTGCTGCCGGCCGTGCTCTACTATGTGGCGGTCTATGCAGCGGTGCATCTCGAAGCGCGACGCACCGGCATGCGCGGCCTGCCCAAGCCCGATATTCCGCAGATGGGTGCGGTTCTCAAAGAGCGCGGGCACCAGTTCATTCCGCTCGTCATCATCACGGCCGTCCTCTTTGCGGGATACTCGGCACCCTATGCGGCGCTCTGCGGAATTTTCTCCGTCCTGCCGACCGCGATGCTGCGCAAGACGACGCGTCACTACGTCCGACTGAGCGTCGTTATCGACGCGCTGTCGACCGCCGCCAAGGATACGCTGACGATCGCGTTGGCTTGTGCTGCGGCTGGCATCGTGATCGGCGTCGTTCTGCTGTCCGGATTGGCGATCGAATTCACCGCCTTCATCGTCCGCCTGTCGCAGGACACGCTGGTGGTCGCGCTCATTCTGACAGCCATGGCAGGGATCGTGCTCGGCATGGGGCTGCCCACGACGCCTGCCTACATCATCCAGGTCGCGCTGCTCGTGCCGGCACTCGTCAAGCTGGGTGTGCAGGTCGAGGCGGCCCACCTCTTCGTGTTCTATTACTCGTGCCTATCGACGATCACGCCGCCTGTTGCACTCGCCGTATTTGCCGCGAAGGGGATTGCGGGCGGCAATTTGTGGGATACCGGCTGGGCGGCGGTGAAGCTCGGCGCGACCGGTTACATCGTGCCGTTCATGTGCGTCTACTCGACGGCACTGATGCTCATGGGCCCCTGGCCCGACGTGTTGCTCGCCGCCATCACAGCAACCATCGGCGTTATCTGCCTCGCTGCCGGCCTCCACGCCTATTTCATCAAACCGACACTGTGGTGGGAGAGGTGCCTGTTGCTCGGGGCGGCCGGCGTTCTGATTACGCCGGGGTTGACTACGGACCTGATCGGCGCCGTACTGCTGGGGCTCACCATCGCGTCGCAGAAGCTCATCGCGCGCCCGGAAGCAGCCGAGTTCATCATGCCGCCCAATTCGGGTGCGCCGGTCGCTGGTGAGGTGGCGCCGTCTCGTCCTGCGGGTTCCGCCAACTGAGTTTCGATGGTATCCAATGTCCTGGGCTCCGGTCGCAAGCGCGCCGGAGCCGCGTCATGTCAAGACCGAAGCCGGACCGGAGAAACGACCCATGACAACGCGCCGCAAGAGCCCCGAAGACCTGCGTTCCTATCGCTGGTTCGGCCCCGATGACCTCCGTGCGTTCGGCCATCGGTCGCGGGCGATGCAGATGGGCTACGGCCACGAGGACTGGGCCGGCAAGCCGATCATCGCGATCATCAATACCTGGTCTGATCTCAACCAGTGCCACTCGCATTTCAAGCAGCGCGTCGACGACGTGAAGCGTGGTGTCCTGCAGGCGGGCGGCTTCCCGCTGGAATTGCCGGCGATCTCGCTCTCCGAGCCGATCGTCAAGCCGACCACGATGCTCTATCGCAACTTCCTCGCCATGGAGACGGAGGAGCTGATCCGTTCGCACCCCGTTGATGGCGTCGTGCTGATGGGCGGTTGCGACAAGACCACGCCAGGATTGCTGATGGGCGCGACGAGCGCCGGCCTTCCCGCGATCTTCCTGCCCGCTGGACCGATGCTGCGCGGCAATTGGCATGGCAAGGTGCTGGGCTCGGGCTCCGATAGCTGGAAATACTGGGACGAGCGCCGCGCCGGCACGATCACCGAGCGGGACTGGCTCGATATCGAAGCCGGTATCGCGCGGAGCCACGGCACCTGCATGACCATGGGCACCGCGAGCACCATGACCGCGATCGCCGAGGCGATCGGCATGACGCTGCCGGGCGCCTCGTCCATCCCCGCACCCGACGCCAATCATATGCGCATGTCCGCGGCTGCCGGGCGGCGTGTCGTTGAGATGGTGTGGGAAGATCTGACGCCCGACCGCATTCAGACGCGCGACGCCTACGAGAACGCGATCGCTGTCGCCATGGCGATGGGGTGCTCGACCAACGCGGTGATCCACGTCATCGCCATGGCGCGTCGCGCCGGCACGCCCATCGGGCTCGAGGATTTTGATCGCGTCAGCCGTAAGGTGCCGGTGATCGCCAACGTGCGCCCGAGCGGCACGACGTACCTGATGGAAGATTTCTATTACGCTGGTGGCATCCTCGCGCTGATGAACCGGATGCGCGGCCATCTCCATCTCGACGCGCTCACCGTCGGCGGCACCACGGTTGCTCAGAACATCGAAGGCGCAAAGGTCTTCAACGACGACGTGATCCGGCCGATGGACAATCCGATCTACGCCGAGGGTGCGCTGGCGCTATTGAAGGGCAACGCCTGCGAGCCGCGCCTGCTGAAGCACACAGGTCCTGCGATCGTGTTCGACGACTATCTGTCGATCAAGAAGGCGGTCGACCGCGAGGATCTCGACGTCACGCCTGATCATGTGATGATTCTGCGCAATGCGGGTCCGCATGGCGGACCGGGCATGCCGGAGTGGGGGATGCTGCCGATCCCGACCAAACTCGTGAAGCAGGGCGTGCGCGACATGATCCGCATTTCCGACGCGCGCATGTCCGGCACCAGCTACGGCGCCTGCGTGCTGCACGTCTCACCGGAATCGTTCATCGGCGGCCCTCTGGCGCTCGTGAAGACCGGCGACATGATCGAGCTCGACGTTCCCGCGCGCACTATCAACATGAAGGTGTCCGACGCCGAGCTGGCAAAGCGCCGCGCCGCGCTGCCGCAGCAGAAGCCGCGTTACGAGCGCGGTTTCGGCCTCATGTTCACGAAGCACGTGCGCCAGGCGCACGAGGGCTGCGATTTCGACTTCCTCGAGACGAGCCACGGCGCGCCGGTGCCGGAGCCGGAGATTTATTGAGGTAGGGTTGTTCTACCCCACGTGTGCCAACACTGCCTTCGCGACCGCGTCGGGCTGATCCAGTTCGGCGAGGTGGCCGGCTCCGGCAACGGTCGTGATCTTGGCGCCGCCGGGGATGGCCTTGGCGATCTTGTCCGCGTAGGTGCGCGGGATCACACGATCGCCCTCGCCCCAAATCAGCAGCGTTGGCGCGGTGATCAGCGGCAGCCGGCGTTCGAGCTTCGTATTTTGGAGCGGCCAGAAGATACGCGCCGCCGCTTCCGACGCCCGCGTCTGTTCGATCGGCCACTCGACCGAATTGGCGCCGGGCGGCATTGCCTTCAGATCCTTGTAGATTTGCGGATTGGCGCACAGCAGCCCCGGCACGTCGTCGCCGCGCTGCGCCCAGATGTCCGTCGCCGGATCCTTCTCGTCGAACAGCCCGAACGGCGCGATCATCGCGATGCGGCGCACGCTTTGCGGCCACAGCGCCGCCACTTCGGCGACGAACGAGGCACCGACCGAGCTGCCGACCAGGTCCGCGCCGTCGAGGCCGGCTTGGCCCAGCAGCCCCTTCACCGCCACCAGCCAATCGAGGTGCGTGTCGAGGATGTTGTGTCCCGTCGCGCCGGGAAACCCGGGCATCGACGGCGCGATCACCGTACGGCTCTCCGCGAGGCGATCGAGGAAGGGAATCCATCGCGGCAGCCCACCGAAGCCCGCGAGAAAGCCGATCTTCGGGCCGCTGCCTTTGGTCCACACGCGGCAGGCGTGGCCGTTGACGTCAACGGTGGTGGTCGTAGGCTCACTCACAGGCAACTCTCCTTGCGTGCATCGTATTTCATCGTCGGCCTATTCCGCGGCGACCGCGGACGATCCGGCAAACGCCGGCAGCGACGCGCGCTCCGACACGCGGAGCGGCTTCGGCCACCACTTGTTTTCCCACTCGTCGAACAGCGGCTTCAGGCGCGGCATCACCGTCTCGGCGAACAGACGCGTGTTGTACTTGGTCAGGTCCTTCGACATGTTGCCGAACTGCATGAGCAGCATGAGCTGTCCGATGTTGAGCGTCTTGGCGAGATCCATGAGTTGCTCGGTGACGTCGTCCGGCGAGCCTGTGATGAGGTAACCGTTGTCGACGATGCCTTTCATGTCGCGCGCCAGCATCTGCATCTTCATCGCCGAGGGCGCCTGGGTCGAGGGGCCTGCGTTGGAGGCTTCCGCCGCCATCTTGACCTGGCTTTCGAGGCCGGCGCGCTGCGTTGCTTCCGTCGTGTATCCAGGCGGTGACGCAAAGCGCGGGTCGACGTGGAGGCAGCGGCCATAAAAATACTCGGCCGGCTCGGTGTAGAGGTCCATCGCCTGCTGGCGAGTCTCGGCGACGCCAACCACCTGCGCGAAGCCGGCGCGATACGGATTGCGGTCTTTGCCGAGGCGATCCATCTCGGCCCAGAAGCCAGTCATGACATTCCGGGCCATCTTGTAGCCGTAGTACGAAAGGTAGCAGAATACGTAGTCGCGCTCGGCCGCCCAACGCCATGTCTCGACCGAGCCGGCGCCGGGAATCCAGATCGGCGGATGCGGCTCCTGGATAGGCCGCGGCCAAATGTTGACGTAGCGTTGCTGGTTAAATCGACCGTTGAACGCGAACGTCTCCTTCTCCTGCCACGCGCGCATCACGAGGTCATGAGCCTCGTTGTAGCGTTCGCGTAGCTGGCTTGGATTCTGGCCGTAGGCAAAAGTCGTGTCCATCGGCGTGCCGACGGGGAAGCCGGCGATTAGCCGTCCACCCGAGATACAATCGATCATCGCGAACTCTTCCGCGACCCGCGTCGGTGGATTGTAGAGCGCGAGGCTGTTGCCCATGACGCAGATCGCGGTGTCGGTCGTGCGGCGCGCGAGTGCGGTGGCGATCAGGTTCGGCGACGGCATCAGGCCATAGCCGTTTGAGTGATGTTCATTGCAGCAGATCGCGTCGTAGCCGCACTCGGCCGCGTACTCGAGCTCGTCGAGGAAGTCGTTGTACATATGATGGGCGCGCTTGGGATCGAACAGCGACGAATGGATGTTGACCCAAACCGACGGATGCTTCTCCTTGAAGTCGTCCGGAAGTTCCGTATAGGCGCTCCCTGCTGGCGGTGCTTGTTCGCACCCGTGCATTCTCGTTGGGGAAAGTTTGTGTGAAGTCGGCGCAGGGTGCAAGCCCTGCCAACGTGCGCTGGCACGATGGCAGAACTGCACGCAGTGAACCGCGGGGCGCGCAGTAACTATAGGGCGCTACTACTCCGCCGCTGCGGGCCGGAATGCCGGCACGACCGCGCGAGCGCTCTTGTCCATCGGCTTCGGCCACCACCTGTCCTCCCACTCAGAGAACAGCGGCTTGAGTTTTGGCATCACCTGCTCAGCGAACAGCTTCGTATTATACTTGGTCAGCTCCTTCGACATGTTGCCGTACTGGAGCAGCATCATGAAGTGGCCGACGTTGAGCGTCTTGGCGACGTGTTCAAGCTGTTCCGCAACATCCTTCGGTGAGCCGACGACGACATACCCGCGATCGACGATTTCCTCCATGTCGCGGGCGACCTGATTGAAGCGCGCGCCCGCCGTGGTTCCTGTCGTGCCGCCGGCAAAGGCGTCCTTCGATTTGTTGTGGCCCGCTTGCGCCTGTTCCGCCTCGCTTGACTTGGCTTTCCAGGCCAACGCGCATCGTTGCCTCGGTGTTGTACCCTGGCGGCGAAGCAAAGCGCGGATCAACATGCAGGCAGCGGCCGTAGAAATATTCAGCGGCTTCGGCATACCGCTCCATCGCTTCAGACCGGCTTTCGGCGACGCCAACGAACTGGAGGAACCCGGCGCGGTAGGGATTGCGGTCCTTCCCGAGCCGATCCATCTCGTTCCAGAAGCCTTGCATGGTCGCTTGGCCGGCCTTGTAGCCGTAGTACGAGAGATAGCAGTAGACGTAGTCCATCTCCGCGCACCAGTGCCACGTCTCGACCGAGCCACCACCCGGGATCCATACCGGCGGATGCGGCTGCTGGATCGGCCGCGGCCAGATATTGACGTAGCGTTGCTGGTTGAAGCGGCCGTTGAA
>LNEA01000381.1 GCA_001464855.1 Rhizobiales bacterium Ga0077530 | reverse complement strand
TCGCCGAGGTCAAAGGCTTCGCGCCACTCCGCGGCTTCCGCGGCCTGCCCGAAGGCGACCTCGACGCGCTCGCCGCCATCGTCGTCGCGATCTCGCACCTCGCCATCGCCGACTCCCCTCGCATCGCCGAAGCCGAGATCAACCCGGTGATCGTGCGGGCCAAAGACCAAGGCGCCGTGGCAGTTGACGGGCTGGTGGTGATAGCCAAGTATTGAGGCCTGGACTTTTAAGGAGGCTGAAAATGGCCGAACGCGGCGTGCATGACATGGGCGGGGAGGCCGGCGGGCCGGTCGACAATCACGAGCATGTGCCGACGATGTCGGAGCGGCGTGTCGATGCGCTGATGCAGCTCATGCGCTCTAATCCGCGGAGCTACTGGGTCGTCGACGAGATGCGGCGCACGATCGAGAGCCTGACGCCGGAGCATTACAACGCGTCGGGATATTACGAGAAATGGGCCTACGCGCTGCGCGGGCTGCTGATCGAGAAGGGCGTCGTGACGCAGGCCGAGATGGACGCGAAGCTCGCCGAGGTCAAGGCGCGCCTTGCCGAACCGTCGGAGAAATGCTGATGGCGGCTTTCGAGATCGGAGATGCAGTCAAGATCCGCGCCGAGCATCCGCTGCAGCCGCAGCCGATTCACATTCGCACGCCGTGGTACCTGCGCGGCAAGCATGGCGTCATCGAGCGCCGTTTCGGCGACTTCCACAATCCCGAGCAGTTGTCCGTCGGTAAGTACGATCTTCCCGAGGTCACGCTCTACTGGGTCCGCTTCACGATGGACGAACTCTGGGCTGGTGAGGGCACGTATGGCCCGAACGACAGCATCGTCGTCGAAATATACGAACATTGGCTGGAGCCGGACGACAAAGCGCGGAGGGCCGCATGACACACGATCACGATCACGACCATGACCATGACCACCATCACGGGCACGATCACGACCACCCGCATGACCACGGCCCGTTCCAGCCGGACATCAAGGAGCCAACCGAGGAGTGGGAGTTCCTCGAGATCGCGATGCGCGAGCTGCTGATCCAAAAGGGCATCATCACCGCGCGCGAAGTCGAGGACATGCTCGAGGAGTGGGACGGCAAGGTGCCGGAGAACGGCGCTCGCGTCGTCGCCCGCGCGTGGACCGATCCCGCGTTCAAGGCGCGCCTCCTCGCCGACGGCAACGCCGGCGTGCAGGAAATGGGCATGGATGTGCCGGGCCTGAAGCTCGTGGTGCTCGAGAACACACCGAAGGTGCATCACACGGTCGTGTGCACGCTCTGCTCCTGTTACCCGCGTACGATCCTCGGCTTGCCGCCGCTCTGGTACAAGTCGCGCGCCTACCGCTCGCGCACGGTGCGTGAGCCGCGCGCGGTGCTCGCCGAGTTCGGCACGCAGCTCCCCGATAGCGTGGAAGTCCGCGTCGTCGATTCGACCGCCGATTGCCGCTACCTCGTGCTGCCGATGCGGCCCGATGGCACCGACGGCTGGAACGAGGAGCAACTCGCGCGCCTCGCCACACGCGACAGCATGATCGGGACCGCCGTCGCCCTCAATCCGGACGGCGTGCGGGGCTGATCCCCTACGCGTTGTTCGGGAGCGCGGGAGCGATCTCGTTCATGAACAGCCGCAGCGCGTTCATGGAGAAGGTAACCGGCATTGGGCCGACGCGCAGCCGCAGCGCGACGCCGCCGATGCCGAGCTTGGCCAGTTCGACGAAATGCTCGCGCACGGAATCCGGCGCCCCCACGACCAGGCCGCGCGGCAGTGCGGCCGCTGAGTCGCCCATCACCATGTCGCGATAGCCAGGGCTTTGCGCTGAGCGGAACGCCTGCATCGACCGGTAGTAGCCGAGGCCCTCGGTCATCGCGATCTCGTCGGTATCCGCGATCACCGTCTGCCGCATGACCCAGGATTGGCGCAGCGCCTCCTCGATCGCTTCGGCCTTGAAGCCGGCGTCCGCCATGCCCGCCTTGAACCAGCCGATCTGACGAGCGGTGGCCTCGTTTGGCCCCGGCGGCAGAATGACGGGGCGACCGCGCCGCCCCTGCGCCTTGATCGACACCTCGGACGTCACGGCGCGCAGGATTTGCGGATGCGGGTCCGTGAACGGTCGCGGGCGCAGGTACGGGATGTCGAAATTCCAGTACTTGCCGTTGTGGACCACGCGCTCCTGGGTCCAGCAGTCGAGCATGATCTTCTCAATCTCCTCGAAACGCTCCTGCGCCTCGTCGGGATCGATCTCATAGGCGACGTACTCGTAGAGGTTCACCATGCTGCCGCGACCCAGTCCGACGATCAGACGGCCCTGGCTGATATGGTCGAGCAACGAGAGCTGCTCGGTCAATCGCAGCGGGTGATAGAGCGACGTCTGGAGGACCGCGAAGCCGATCTTGATCCGCGTGGTCATCGCGCTCAGCGCGGCGGCGAACGTCGGCGGATCGACATAGGCGGAGTTGCCATCGAAATGATGCTCGGCGAGGAACAGGGCATCGACGCCGATCTCCTCGGCCAACGTGGCCTCCTGCAACGTCTCCTGGATCGTGCGGCCGTCATCCGCTGGATACTGGCTCTGCGGAAAGAGAAACGAAGCGATTTTCATGATGATCCCGTGGTTGCGGCAGCGCGCGCTGCTCTTCGCACCATCATGGGAGAAAAAACCCATATCATCGAGCCTATTAGCGCATCACTGCTGCCCACCAAAGGTGCAGCTTCTGCCGGCTGCGGCGGGCTCGACACGGCAACGTGCAGTGACCTGAAGGGAAAAGGCCGAGTCCACGGCGGCACAAAATGTATAGTGTCGCTGTCTAGCGCGCCGACGCGTGTTCACGAGGAGACCGCACCATGAGCAAGGCCGAATATCTCAAGCCAAAGGGACTGGCGATCAACCCCGCGTATTCGCATGTCGCGGTCGCCTCTGGATCCCGCACGATCTACATCGCGGGACAAGTCTCGATCGATGAGAAGGGCGCTGTCGTCGGCGCCGGCGACCTCGGCGCGCAAACCGAGCAGGTGATGCGCAACATCGGCTCGTGCCTCTCAGCAGCCGGCGCGGGCTACGAGCATGTCGTCAAGATCACGACCTACGTCGTGAACTACACACCGGAAAATCGCGCCGTCATCGGCAAGGCCCGGACGCCGTTCTTCGCGGATCGCCCACCGCCGGCCAGCACCCTCGTCGGCGTGAGCGCGCTGGCCGCCCCCGAGTGGCTGATCGAGATCGAGGCCATCGCTGTCTTGGACTGATCGAGAGCGCTCTCGAACGCAGCACACTCGACGGTCTATCGCATTCACACAGTGCGAGAGCTGAAGACCGTCGCGCTTCCCTCCCGTCGAGGGGAACGTCCTCCCGAGGTCAGCGTTGATCAAAGGAGGAGTGCAGATCGCATGAGTTTTGGTAAACGAATCCCTTCCGGGCAGCCTTTTTTGGAACGTCGGGGCGCGGCGCGAGAGGCAACGAGTGCGCGCGGGGAGATCATGATTCCTGGTAAGCCCGCGTTGGACTGTCTTATTATTGAATTTTCCGCGGTTGGCGCCCGCCTCGAGCTGAGGTCGATTTTCGGCGTATCGGATACGTTCGACTTGCGCGCATTCGGCAAAATTCATCCGGCCCGCGTCGTCCGGCGAATGCTGCGGACGCTTTCGGTCGAGTTCTGCCAAGTGATTCCAAGCCACAAAAATTCACGCGCCTGACGCCAACGACGGCGGGAGTAGTCGCTCATGGTGGGCGGCTAGATCTTGGCGAATGTTGTGGTGCCTCAGGAGGGACTCGAACCCCCACACCCTTGCGGATAACAGATTTTGAGTCTGTCGCGTCTACCGTTCCGCCACTGAGGCAACGGCGCGGCACTATAGCGGCGAACCGGCACCCGTCAATGTGAGGGTTCGAGTCTCGCCGGAGTGGCCATATTTGCTAGGTTCCAGACCGCTGCCACATGCCGCGCATCCGGGCGTTGAGATCGACTGTCACGCCCGTCGCTGGTGCAACTCCGGCCGTCGCCAGGGCTCGGCGCGGCCAGATCTGATGCTCGAAATGCGCCGTGATCGCCGCAGGGATGAAGCGGGATCGGGACGCGTAGACATGGCGATCGCCATTGCGCGCCTGCTGGTGGGCATAGAAGCGCTGCGGCAGGAGCAGCATGAGGTGGTCCTTGGCGCGCGTCATGGCGACGTAGAGCAGGCGGCGCTCTTCTTCGATGTCCTCAGCGGTGCCGACGCCGAGATCCGAGGGAATGCAGCCATCGACGACGTTGAGCACGAACACCGATTTCCATTCCTGCCCTTTGGCCGAGTGGATTGTCGAGAGGATGAGATAGTCCTCGTCGCGCGACGGCGGGCCTGACTCGTCACTGGTGGCGCTTGGTGGATCGAGCGTCAGGTCGGTCAGGAAGGACTCGCGCGACGTGTAGCCGGCGGCGATGCGTTGGAGCTGATCGAGGTCCGCGGCGCGGACAACGGCGTCGGCGTAGCGCTCCTCCAAGTGCGGCTGATACCACTGCCGCAGCGGCTGCATCAGCGTGAGAAGGGCGCGCCAGTGTTCGGTTGCTCGCGCGGGCGGTGTAAAGGTCGCGAGCGCGTCGAACGGATCACGCCCCGCCAAGCGGTCGAGCGCCTTTGCCGCGATCGTCGGCCCAATGCCGTCGAGCATCTGGAGCACGCGAAAGCCAGTCACGCGGTCGGCGACGTTCTCGGCCCACCGCAGGATCGAGAGGATGTCCTTGACGTGCGCCGCCTCGATAAACTTCAAGCCGCCGAACTTGACGAATGGAATGTTGCGCCGATTGAGTTCGATTTCGAGCATGGCGCTGTGGCTCGCGGTCCGGAACAGCACCGCCTGGTCCTTGAGCGTCATCCCCGCCTCGCGATTTTCGAGGATGGTTTCGGCGACGCAATTGGCCTGCGCGATATCGTCGGTGATCGTGACCAGCGCCGGCCTCGCGCCGCCGGTACGCTCGGTGCGCAGGTCCTTGGTGAACCGCTCGCGCGCGAGGTCGATGACCGCGTTGGAAGCAGCGAGGATCGGCGCCGTCGAGCGGTAGTTCTGCTCAAGCGTCACGACGCGCGCCGGCGGCGTGAAGAGCTTCGGAAAATCCAGAATGTTGCGCACGCGGGCGGCACGAAAGCCGTAGATTGCCTGGGCGTCGTCGCCGACGACGGTCAAGCCGTGACCGTCGGGCTTGAGACCGAGCAGGATCGTGGCCTGGAGCGCATTGGTGTCCTGGTACTCGTCGACGAGGACATGATCGAACTGAGCGCCCACCGCGGCGGCCAGCTCAGGTACGCGCATGAGCTCGGCCCAGTAGAGCAGCAGGTCGTCGTAGTCGAGGATGTGCTGGCGCTGCTTGGCTACGACAAAGGCTTCAAACAGCGTGCGTAGATCCGCCTCCCAGGCGGCGCACCACGGAAAATTTTCGCGCAGTACGACATCGAGCGGCTCGGCGGCGTTGGTGGCGCGCAATCGCTTGTCCTTCTCGGAGAGACCCAGCTCGTGGCGGACGAGATTCAGGAGGTCAGCGGAATCCTCGCGGTCATGGATCGTGAACGCGGGATCGAGGCCGATCGAGGGAGCGTGGCCGCGCAGGATGCGCGCGCCGATAGCGTGAAAGGTGCCGGACCACGGCAGGGATGTCGATGCGCCGGGCGTGTTTTCGCCGCGGGCGTTCGCGACGATGCGCCGAGCGCGGCGGCCCATCTCGGCGGCGGCACGACGCGAGAACGTCAGCAGGAGAATGCGGCTCGCGTCGGCGCCACTGACGATCAGGTGGGCGACCCGATGCGCGAGCGTGTTGGTTTTGCCGGAGCCGGCACCCGCTATGACGAGAAGGGGCGCCGCGATGTTGCTGCCACGCGCAACCACGCCATGTTCGCTCGCCAGGCGCTGCTCACGGTTGAGATCGGCAAGGTACGATCGGGTCATGCGTCACGCTCGCGCAGTGGGACAGACTGAGCGTGATCACGATTCGTTCGCTCGGCGCAAGTGTGGCCGAGGGACTGGCGCGCGACAGACAGCACCCGTTGCTCAATCAACCCGGTGAAAATCGCCTTCGATCACAGAAGGTGCCACGCGCGACGCACCCTTCCGTTCGAGATGCCGGCGGAGCAGTGCCATGTTTTTCACGTTCGCCCTGAACATCACGTCGAAGACATCGCCAGCAAGTGGAATCGCACCGATCGTTGTGTCGAGGAGCGTGTTGGCCATCATGCGACCGAGGATCCACTTCGACACCCCGAGCCGGCGTGCTTCCCAGATGAGATAGCTCGAGACGATCCCGGAGATGACGTCGCCGACGCCTGGCACGAGGCCAATGATGCCGTCGAGGCCGAACCGCACGTCGGTGCCCGGCACAACGAAGGCGTTGTCCATGAGCCGTGCGAGTGCTTCGAGGCGGCGGAGCGCCTGATCCTCGGTGTTTTCGATCATGAGGTGGTCCGGCGGCTTCGTGCGCCGCCGAAGATCGCGAGGAGGATCACCGCCCCGATTGTCGCCGTAGCAAATCGAGGCCAAGTTGAAGCCTTCGACATAGCGAAAGCCCATCAGGCTGGTGAACAGAACGCCGCCGAGCAGCGATCCGAGAATGCCCACGAACAGGTTGGTCAGCAGGCCATGGTTCCGACCCGTGATCCTCTCAGCGAGCCATCCGGCGAGAATGCCAACGAATATGCAGGCCAGGAGGTTCATCTCAGTTTCCAATCTGGAGGTCCGGTTCACAGGGCTACGCTCAACAACTTGTCGCTCGATCTTTGGTTCCCGCAGGCCGTCCCGGACGCGAGGGGAACCACTTCCCGCGCTGGCGAATTAGGGGGTGAACGCCAAGGAGATTGCGATGCCCACGCCCGACGAGCTGAAAGCGAAATTTTGGAAAGCACTGAAGTCCGACATGACGATGATGCTCGGGCTCGATGGCGTTGAGGACGGCCACGCGCGTCCGATGACGGCGCAAGTCGAGGACGAGGGCGGTGCCATCTGGTTCTTCACGTCAAAGGATAATGGGATCGTACAGAGGCTCGGCCAAGGTGACCGCGCCATCGCGACGTTCACGTCGAAGGGGCACGACCTCTTCGCCACGATCCACGGAACGCTGCATCTCAACAACGATCGCGCGACCATCGACCGCTTGTGGAACCGTTACGTCGCTGCGTGGTTCGAGCAGGGCAAGGACGATCCCAAGCTGGCGCTGATCCGCCTTGACGCAGAGCAGGCGGAAATTTGGCTCGATGGTTCGAGCCTTATCGCCGGGATCAAGATGCTGCTCGGAGCCGATCCGAAGCAGGAATACAAGGATAACGTCGCGAGAGTCGACCTTCGTTAGTCCCCATCGGAGACCCTACGATGAGACGATATGATGACCGAACCGGAGAGCGGCGGCTGATTGCCGGGTTCTCCGCTGCGGGCCTTCTATTATTCGCCGGCACACTGCTCGTCGGCTTCAGTGTCCGCGACATCGACCGTACGCCTCCCGCGCCGGTCGTGGGCCCCTCGGTGTCTGCTTCCGCCAACGCCGCCGGCTGATCCTTTCGTCTCCAGGTTTTCGGTCCTGTTTGCCGGCCCCGGCATCCGAGCTTGCTCGACGTCTCCTGCCGGAACTAGAGTGCAGGCGGATAACGTGGCCGCATCGCGCGTCGCGCGGACAGGGACGCAAGCATGACCGACGAAGCTCTTGGACGGGAAACCCTGGCGCGCTTGGCGAAAGCACTCGTTTTCATTTGCGGCGCCGACCATCCGACGACCGCCGCCCTCAAGACGGCGGCAGAGACGGGTTCGGAGCGTGACATCAAGCACGCCCGCACTTTGTTCATGCGGTTGAAGTCGGGCGATCGCCGTGCCGCGCTCGCGATGATCGAAGACTGACGGCGCCGCGCGCCCTCAGAAATTCAACTTCAAGCCCGGCCCATCCCACGGGAAGCTGACCAGCCGCCCGGTCATTGAGAGCGTCACGTACGCCGTCTTCAGATCCGCGCCGCCGAAGCAGATGTTGGTGCAATAGGGATCGCCGGGGATCGGGATGTGACGGATACGTGCGCCGTCCGGTGAGATCACCGTGATGCCGGGATTGAATAGCGTCGCGACGCAAACATTGCCGGCGCCATCGACGGCCATCGAGTCGAACAAATTGAATCCGCCGACGCCCGCGAGCAGTCGCCCACCACTCGGCGACGGCCATGATGCCTTGGCGACTTCGCCGGGCGATGTGATGTCGTAGCCCCATACGCGCCCTGTCCACGTCTCGGCGACATAGAGAACGCGGCCGTCCGGTGACAGCGCGCACCCATTCGGCGTCATCAGCGGGAACGCGACTTCCTTGATCAGGCTGCCGTCGGTCTTAGCGTAATAGACGCAGCCGCGATCCTGGTCGCGATCGCGGACCTTGCCGAGATCTGTGAAGTAGAATCCGCCATGGGCATCGAACACGAGGTCGTTCGGCCCGTTGAGCTTATGATTGGGGCCCGACGTGTAGAGCACGTCGACGCGGCCGCTCGCGAGATCGACGCGCTCGATGCGGCCGCCCTTGTAATCGGATGGCTGCATGTGCGGGCGCAGCGTGCCTTCGCCGCGCACCCACGCGAAGCCGCCATTATTGCAGATGTAGCAGGCGCCATCGGGGCCGATCGCGGCGCCATTGGGTCCGCCGCCGGTCTCCGCAACCACCTCGGCGCGCCCGTCGGGGTGGACGCGCGTGAGCGTCCCGCGTTCGATCTCTACCAGTAGGATCGAGCCGTCCGGCATGGCGATTGGGCCTTCCGGGAAGCGTAATCCGGTGGCGATCTGCGTGATGTCTGTCATGCAACCCCACATCGACGGGCTTTCAGAGGCGGAAAATTCGCACGCACGCAACCAGGGCGCAAGTCTGGCAGATCGTGGCGGTAGAGGACGAACGGACGGGTTTGCTCGGTTCTACAACGCGGTATATAGGGGCTTGGGCGCCGGACGGCGCCGCGACAACGACCATCACATGGGGCAGGACATGACCGTAGGATTTCGCATCAAGCGTACCTGGACACGCGTCAGCGCCGAGACCGCGAAGCGGTTTAGTGCGATCCCCGTCGCCAATGTCAGCGACTGCATGGCGCGGATGACGGCGGGTGGGCCTGGGCTCAGGCCGATGCACGCAAGCGGCGTGCTGGCGGGACCTGCTTTCACGGTGAAGTCGCGACCCGGCGACAACCTGATGCTGCACAAGGCGATCGATCTCGCGGCGCCCGGCGACGTCATCGTTTGCGACGCGGGCGGCGATCTCACCAATTCGCTCATGGGCGAGATGATGCTGGCACACGCGATCAAGCGTGGGATCGGCGGGTTCGTGCTCAACGGATCGATCCGCGACCGCGACGCGTTCACCGAGCGGAACCTCCCGGTTTTCGCGGTGGGCGTCACGCATCGCGGTCCTTACAAGGATGGACCCGGCGAGATCGGGTTCGGCATCAGCATTGCCGGCATGAACATCGAGCCCGGCGATTTGATGCTCGGTGACGCGGACGGCGTGCTGTGCGTGCCGCGCGCCGACGTCGAAGCGGTTTATCTGGCGGCCGAGCGCAAGAACGCGGCGGAGGTCGAGCAGATGAAGGCGATCGAGGGCGGGCGCTCCGATCGCTCATGGGTCGATGCGAGCCTGACGCGACTGGGCTGCGTCTACGTGGATTGACCCGTTGCGCTCCGTTCGGTGCAACCGTTGCAAGGTGATCCGCGTTGTCGGGTGGAATGGCCCTCAAGGGCCATCGCCCCCAAACAGCCGGAGTTTCCACCATGAAAACGCTGTCCGATGCGTTCGAGCACACATTGCAAGACGTCTATTACGCCGAAAACGCCATCTCGAAGGCGTTGCCGAATGTGATCGAGGCCGTGAGCCAGGCCGACCTGAAGAAGGCCCTCCAGCACCATCTGACCGAGACGAAGGAGCACATCTCCATTCTCAAGAAGGTCTTCAAGTCGGCTGGTCTCGAAGTGAAGGGCGAGAAGTGCGATGCCATCGAGGGCCTGATCAAGGAATGCGACGGCGTCATCAAGGAAGCCAAGGGCGCCGTAGCCAGGCATGCCGCCATCATCGGCTGCTGCCAGGCGATCGAGCATTATGAGATCGCGCGCTACGGCACACTGCGCGAATGGGCCAAGGCGATCGACCAGCCCGAGGCGCATGACATGCTTTCGGCGATCCTCGATCAGGAGAAGGCCGCCAACCACAAGCTGACGAACCTCGCCGTGACGACAATCAACAAGGCCTGACCGTCGGAAGTTCTGCTAGTCTCCTCGTCGCGAAAAACGGCCAAGGAGTTGCGCCTGTGGCAGAACAACCGTCTCGATCGGGAGACAACGAGGCGGCCCTACTCAGGGCCGCCTATCTTGACCTCATGCGTGACAGCCTTGTCGGACGTCTCAATCGCGATCCACCGCTGCCCGCGTCGAAGGTTGACGCCTACTATGAGGACTACCGCGAGCAAGGTTGGGACTGGCCCTCCGCCGCGCCGTCGATGATCGGCGTCAAGCGCATGGAGAATGTGCGCTCCGAATGCGAGCGCGTGATCGCCGCTGGCATCCCGGGTGATTTCATGGAGACAGGCGTCTGGCGTGGCGGCGCCGTGATGATGATGCGCGCGGTGATCAAGGCGTATGGCATTTCGGATCGCCGCGTGATTGCGGCAGATTCGTTCGCCGGTCTTCCGCCACCGTCGGACGGTGTCGCGCCGGATGCTGGCGCCGAGTTTCATACCTGGGTCGATTTCGCCGTGTCGCTCGATGAGGTGCAGGGGAATTTCTCCCGCTACGGACTGCTCGACGATCAAGTCGTGTTCCTCGAGGGGCTGTTCAAGGACACGCTGCCGACTGCGCCCGTTGAGCGCCTCGCGGTCCTGCGTCTCGATGGTGACATGTACGAGAGCACGCGCGACGGCATCATCAACCTTTACCCGAAACTCATGCCCGGGGGCACTCTGATCGCCGACGACTATCACCTCTTCGAAGCGCACCGCACCGCGATCGACGAATACCGCGCCGCCCACGCGATCTCCGACGCGATCATTCCTATCGACCAGTGGGGCGTCTATTGGGTGAAAGGGTAGCGATCGAAGAGCGCAAGGTGAAATCTACAACCGGGGGGCATGGCCCGCGGCCGCAGTAGACGAAGGCGTTGCGGACCGCGGCAACTAGAAACCCGTCCACAGCGCGTAGTTGCCGATGGCGGCGTGGCCGTTGAAGGTGAGCGCCTTCGTCGGGGCAAACTCGGTGAGTTGGATCTGGATGACCTGCACGCCGTAACCGTTCAGGGCGCCACCGACGACCTCGTTGAGTTTCGAATTGAAGGTGGCGCGGTCGGTCTGGATTTCTTCCAACGTGTGCTTGGTTACCTCGGTCAGGATCGCGCCCTGGGCACGCTCGATAACGTCGGATGCGAGGTCGGCGATATGGGCAAGGGCCGCGACGATGTCGTCGACGTAGTAGGTGACCATGGCGCCGACGATGACGGTCTTGTTGTCCTTGGTCATGACGACCTTGGACTGGATCTTCTGGGTCTGCCGAACGGTCATCATCATTTTGTAGCTGGTCACGACCGGCCAATACCAATGAAGGCCCGGTTCCCATTTCTTGATGCGGTGGCCGTGAACGAAGGCGACGCCGCTGTGTGTGGCCGGCACGATGACCAGCCACGGCAGCAGCCGCAGCAGGGTTTGGAAGATTTCGCCGATCCAGCCGAATGCCTTATCCACTTGTCGTCTCCCTCAACCCCAGAATTCAAATGCTAGTCGAGTATGGTCGAGGCTGCGGCGTTCGTCACGATGGCGACGCCGTAGCCGTCAAAGCGGATCGTGCCGGCGAAGGCCTCGCGAACGACGCGTTGGTCCGTGCCGATATCGATACGCAGGATCTCATTGCAGGCACCGAGCCCTTCGTCCCAGTCGGCGGGGTTCACAGTGCACGGTTGGCGCGCCGTATTTACGAATACAGCACTGATGCGCCCGTCGTCGTGCCAGGCGACGAGCGCGTCGATCTCAGGGTGGCTCGGTTTCAGCTTCGGAAAGCGCACCCAATCACCAAATCGAACGTGCTGGGCGAAAATCTGCTTGGCCAGGGCCGCCGGCATCGGCTTGCCCTCCATGGTCAGCAGTCCATAGGCGTCGTCGCCATGGGCGGTCGCCGTCCAGCGCATTTCAGCATCGGCGCCACCGCGAACGAGATGGATCAGCGTCGACACGTAGAACGCGGCGCCGAAGGCATTCTGGTTGAGCCCGAGCGTATAGTAGTTCTCGTGGTGCGAGATCGTATTCAGTTCGCCGCAAATGTTGAGGATATCGCGGCCGCGAACCAGGCGTGCGACGCCGCGCGCGCGCGATTCGTAACTTGGCGTCTGCCCCATCAGCAAGGCTTCGAAGACCTCGCCGGATGGCGAATCCGGTGAGCCCCACATCGTCAGGCCGAGCGACGCGCTGGGCACGGCGGGGCGCCAATCACCATAGCGATGCCACGAGACGAAGCCTACGAGGCGATCGTCGACGTCGTGGATCAGTCGTGCGATCCAGTCCATCCAGTACGCGCGGTGATTGCCGTCGATTGCCGGGCCGCCAATGCGAGCCTTGCGGCCGTCGAGGTGCGGAGCCAGCAGGTCCATGATGCCGGCTGCCACAGCGCGGTATATGCGCCGGTACTGCTCGTAGGTGAGATCGCCACCGACCAGCAGATTGTTGGGCTCGTTCCAGATGCAGAAGAACCAGTTGCGGACGGCCTCGCCGCCCCATGTCTCGATGCAACCCCACACGATCTCGCGGCAGCGCGCGGTGAAACTCGCGATGTTTTCGGGGCTGTCGAATGGCGGGTGGAAACGCGCGAAGGTGATCATCGGTACGGCGCCCGCATCGAGCACGCCCTGTACGTAGATCGAGAAGCCGTGCCAGTTCTTGAACGGATCCGGCACCGGTTGATCGAA
>LNEA01000380.1 GCA_001464855.1 Rhizobiales bacterium Ga0077530 | reverse complement strand
AAAGCTTCGCGCTCTGAGCCTTGTCGAGGCGCTTCTGGCGCCGGTGGTGCATGAGAACGTGCATCACCACGTACTCGGTCATGCGCTTGGTGAGATCGCTGGTCGCCACGCGGACCAGCGGCACGTTCGGCAGAGTTGCATCGGCGACGAGCGCGTCGACACCGGCGCCGAGGTTGAAGATCACCTCCAGTTTCGGGAAGGTGCCGAGCAAGCCCGGCGGCGGCTTCCATACCGCGACAAACCGCACGCTCTCGGGCGCCGGCGTGTCGCTCGGCCATAGCGCGATCGGCATGGATGTAAGGCGCGCCGCAAAACGCTGCCGCCAGGGTTCAGCGGTCCAGTTTTCGCCCGCCCCCTGGACCACGATGTAGAGTGTCATAGCCGATCCAACCCCTCGATTTGTACAGGCTGCCAAAAGGCCGCTCCGCGACGCCCCGTCAAGCCCAAAGGCGCCCTCCGCAGCGCGTTGCGGCGACGGAATCGCCGCTCGCGGGCAATCCGCGCGCAGGTCGTGCTATAGGTTGGCGGACAATCCGCTTCATCTCAACCCGACAGCAGCGCGGGATAGCCCCGCACGAAAGCAAATGCCCCTCGAAATCATCCTGACGATCGCGTTCGTCATCTTTTTGCTCGCCGCCTCAGCTTTTTTCTCCGGATCAGAGACGGCCCTCACCGCGTCCTCGCGCGCCCGAATGCATACCCTCGCCGCAGATGGCGATGCACGCGCCGTGGTGGTCAATAAGCTCATGGAAACGCCAGAGCGGGTGATCGGCACGGTCCTCCTCGGCAACAACCTCGTCAACATCCTCGCGTCGGCCCTGACAACGAGCCTGCTGATCAATCTGTTCGGCGACGTCGGCGTGGCCTACGCCACGGTACTGATTACGGCGCTGGTTGTGATCTTCTCGGAGGTCCTGCCAAAAACCTACGCGATTGCGTATTCCGACCGTGTGGCGCTGTCGGTGGGGCCCGTCATGCGGGTCCTGGTCAAGATCATGGGGCCGTTGACCAAGACGGTCGAATTTATCGTGCGTCAGCTTCTGCGTATGACGCCAACCCGCATCGACGACGACGCGAACATTCTCGCGCACAAGGAGATCCGCGGCACCATCGAGCTGCAGACAAAAGAAGGCGCGGTCGCCCGTCACGACGCGGAAATGCTCGGTGGCGTACTCGATCTCAGCGAGTTGCAGGTCCTCGACATCATGGTCCACCGCACCAAGATGGCGACGATTGACATTGCCGACCCACCGCACAAGATCATCGATACGGTGCTTTCGAGCCAATATTCGCGGATGCCGGTGTGGCGTGACGAGCCGGACAACATCGTCGGCATCCTGCACAGCAAGGATCTGCTCGCGGCGCTGCGGGCGGCCGGCTGGGCGCCCGAGCGCATCGACATCGCCAAGCTGCTGAGCGAGCCCTGGTTCGTGCCGGACACGACCGGCGTCAAGGAGCAGCTCAATCAGTTCCTCAAGCGCAAGGCGCAGCTCGCGCTCGTGGTCGACGAATACGGCGAGGTGCAAGGGCTCGTCACGCTCGAAGACATCCTGGAGGAGATCGTCGGGCAAATCTCCGACGAGCACGATATCGGCGAGGTTCAGATCCGCCCGCAGGCCGACGGGTCGGTGCTCGTGGAGGGAGCGCTGCCCATCCGCGACCTCAACCGCGCGACAGGCTGGTCCCTTCCCGACGAGGCCGCGACCACCATCGCCGGACTGATCATGCACGAGGCGCAAACGATCCCCGAGGCGGGACAGGTATTCACGTTCTACGGCTTCCGCTTCGAGATCGTGCGCAAAACCCGCAACAAGGTCACGGCCGTCCGCGTACGGCCGGCGGGCCCGGTGGCCACGCCGGGCGCCTGATCCGCCCCGACCGCGGATTTCAGGCGGCGCTGCCCGTTTTTCGGGTGGGACCACCCGGCCCTGGAATGGCCAACTGCGGCCGGTATTGCTAGTGTCGCTCCCGACGCTGGCCGGCAGGCCGGCCGCCACGGTGCACAGCAGCGTCTACAATCCGCGCCGGATGCCGGCGAGAGGAGGCCAGTCTTGTCGACGAACCGTATCATCGACCTCTACAGCGACACTCAGACCCGCCCGTCCGCCGGCATGCGCCGGGCCATGGCCGAGGCCGAGGTCGGCGACGAGCAGCGCGGCGAGGATCCTTCGACCAATCTCCTTCAGGAACGGGTCGCGGATCTGCTCGGCAAAGAGGCGGCGATGTTCCTGCCGTCGGGCACGATGTGCAATCAGATCGCCATGCTGGTGCACTGCCGGCAAGGCGACGAGATCATCGGCGCGGAGGTCACGCATCTCTTCACGTCGGAAGCGGGTGGCGCGTCGGCGCTGGCTGGCGCGCAGACGTGGCCGATCCGCTGCGACAGCGGCATCTTTACAGGTGCCGACGTCGAAGCCGCCGTGCGCGCACCCGGTCGCCACAATCCGATCTCCAAGGTCGTGGTCATCGAACAAACCGTCAACCGCGGTGGCGGCGCGATCTGGCCGGTCGAGCGCATTGCCGAGGTCGCGACGGTTGCCCGCAAGCACGGCCTCGTCGTGCACATGGACGGCGCGCGCCTGATGAACGCCGCAGTGTCGTCCGGCATTGCGGCGAAGGATATGACGGCGCACGTCGATACCGCATGGGTTGATCTGTCGAAGGGACTAGGTTGCCCGGTCGGTGGTGTTCTCGTCGGCTCGCGGGCCTTCATTGATGACGCGTGGCGATGGAAGCACCGCCTCGGTGGCGCTCGACCACAACATCCAGAAGCTCGCCGAGGATCATGCCAATGCTGTCGCACTCGGCGAAGCGATCACGGCAGTTCCGGGCCTCAAGCTTTTCACGCCGCGCATCGAGAGCAACATCGTGTTCTTCGAGTCGACCCTGCCTGACGTGAGTTCGCGCCAGATCTTCGAAGCACTCCTCGCGCGTGGCGTCCGCATGGGCATGACGTACGGAAACATGATCCGCGCTGTCACCCATCTCGACGTCTCGTCCGATGACATCACGCGCGCCGGCGAAGTGCTCGCGGCCGTCGTCGCCGATCTCAAAGCGGGCCTACGCAAGGCCTCATGACGCCGGGAGGCTGCGGCCTCCCGATCACCCATTCGATCCTCTAGAACGAACCAGGACGCCCCTCCATGCCCTTCGAGCCCGCCAGCGACGTGCTTTCCAAGTACACAGTCCTCGATCTGACGCGCGTTCGGTCCGGTCCGACGTGCGTGCGCCAGCTCGCCGACTGGGGCGCCAACGTAATCAAGATCGAGGATCCCGAATCCGACAAGATCGGCCTCGGTGGTGCGCGGTCGGGCTCCGACTTCCAAAACCTGCACCGCAACAAGCGGTCGATGACGCTCAACCTCAAATCCAAGGAAGGTCTCGCGATCTTCCTGGCACTGGCGAAGAAGGCCGACATCATCGTCGAGAACTACCGCCCCGACGTGAAACGCCGCCTCGGCATCGACTACGACGCGATCTCGGCCATCAACCCGCGGATCATCTACGGCTCGATCTCGGGCTTCGGTCAGGACGGCCCGCTCGCCGATCGGCCAGGCTTCGACCAGATCGCGCAGGGCATGGGCGGCCTGATGTCGATCACCGGTGCGCCTGGCGAGGGCCCGATGCGCGTCGGCATTCCGATCGCCGATCTCACCGCCGGAATCTTCTGCTCGCAGGGCATCATGCTCGCGATCATCGACCGCGAGCGCACCGGCAAAGGCCAGTGGGTGCAGACTTCGCTGCTCCAGGCGCAGGTGTTCATGCTCGACTTCCAAGCCTCGCGCTGGCTGATGGACAAGGA
>LNEA01000379.1 GCA_001464855.1 Rhizobiales bacterium Ga0077530 | reverse complement strand
CCCACACATGAAAATGCCCGCCGGACGGGCGGGCATTTCCTTTGTACGTGGCGATGCGAGGCGCCTCAATCTTCTTTCTTGCGGCGTGGCACGCTCGGGACAGCACCCGACGACTTGCCTTTCTCACCTTTCGGCGCGGACAACGACCGCTTTGGCCCGGGAGCACCGACCAACGCCTCGGCGGGCGGTGCCTCATCGACGATGTCGTCGTCATCGTCCTCCTCGTCGTCATCGTCATTCGGCTTGACGCGCTTCGACGGATCCGCCGGCATGTACTCGAAGGCGAGCTTGGCGTCGTCACCCTCACCCACTGCGGTGATCTTGACGATGCCGCCGTGCTCCAACTTGCCGAACAGCAGTTCCTCGGCGAGCGGCTTCTTGATGTACTCCTGGATCACGCGCGCCAGCGGACGCGCGCCGAACTTCTCGTCGTAGCCCTTGGCGACCAGCCACTTCGTCGCGTCTTCTCCGAGTTCGATCGTGACGCCGCGATCGGCAAGCTGCGCCTCGAGCTGGAAGACGAACTTCTCGACGACCTTGGTGATGACCTCCACGGGCAGACCGCTGAACGCCACGACTGCGTCGAGCCGATTGCGGAACTCCGGCGTGAACAGCCGGTTGATCGCTTCCGTGTCGTCACCTTCGCGCTTCGATCGGTTGAAGCCGATCGCCGCCTTGGCCATGTCGGAGGCGCCCGCGTTCGTCGTCATGATGAGGATGACGTTGCGGAAATCGACAGACTTGCCGTTGTGGTCGGTCAGTTTGCCATGGTCCATCACCTGCAACAGGATGTTGAACAGGTCCGGATGCGCCTTCTCGATTTCGTCGAGCAGCAGGACGCTGTGCGGGTGCTGGTCGATGCCATCGGTCAGCAGACCGCCCTGGTCGAAGCCGACGTAACCCGGAGGTGCGCCGATCAACCGCGAGACAGTATGCTTTTCCATGTACTCCGACATGTCGAAGCGCAGGAGTTCGATCCCCATGAGGTTCGCGAGTTGCTTTGCGACTTCGGTCTTGCCGACGCCGGTCGGACCCGAAAACAGGTAGCTGCCGATCGGCTTCTCCGGCTCGCGCAGACCCGCACGCGCAAGTTTGATCGCGCTCGACAGCGCCGTGATGGCGGCATCCTGACCGAACACGACGCGCTTCAGATCCTTTTCGAGGTTCGACATCACCTCGGCGTCGGACTTCGACACGGTCTTCGGCGGAATACGAGCCATCGTGGCGATCGTCGCCTCGATTTCGGTGATGCCGATCTTCTTTTTACGCTTCTCCTCGGGCACCAGCATCTGGCTGGCGCCGGTCTCGTCGATCACGTCGATCGCCTTGTCCGGGAGCTTGCGGTCGTGGATGTACTTCGCCGACAGCTCCACCGCAGCCTTGATGGCGCCGCGGGTATACTTGAGCTTGTGGAAGTTTTCGAAGTACGGCTTCAACCCCTTGAGGATCTCGATTGCATCCTCGACGGTCGGCTCCTTGACGTCGATCTTCTGGAACCGGCGCACGAGCGCACGGTCCTTCTCGAAGTGCTGGCGATATTCCTTGTAGGTGGTCGAACCGATGCAGCGCACCGCACCCGATTGCAATGCCGGTTTCAGCAGGTTGGACGCATCCATCGCGCCGCCCGACGTCGCGCCGGCGCCGATCACCGTGTGGATCTCGTCGATGAACAGGATCGCGCCCGGATAGGCTTCGACCTCTTTCATCACCGCCTTGAGACGCTCCTCGAAGTCGCCGCGATAGCGCGTGCCGGCCAGCAGCGCGCCCATGTCCAGCGAGAAGATCGTGGCGTTGCGCAATACCTCAGGCACCTCGCCGCGGATGATCTTCCGCGCAAGTCCCTCGGCGATCGCCGTCTTGCCGACGCCGGGGTCACCGACGAACAGCGGGTTGTTCTTCTGGCGCCGGCACAGCACCTGGATCGTGCGCAGCACTTCGGGCAGGCGCCCGATCAGCGGATCGATCTTGCCGTCACGCGCCTTCTTGTTGAGGTTGATGCAGTAGGTGTTGAGCGCATCCGCGCCAGGCTTCTTCTCCCCCGTGGCACCCTCCCCATTGCCTTCTTCATCGACGCCACGCACTTGCCGCGGCTCGCTCATTCCCGGCCGCTTCGCAATTCCATGGCTGATGTACTGAACGGCGTCGAAGCGCGTCATCTCCTGCTCTTGCAGGAAGAACGCGGCATGGCTCTCACGCTCGGCGAACAGTGCGACAAGCACCTGCGCGCCGGTGACTTCCTCGCGGCTCGACGACTGGACGTGCACGACCGCGCGGTGAATTACCCGCTGGAATGCAGTCGTCGGCGCCGCCTCGACGGCACTTTTCGACACATGCATGTCGAGTTCTTCGTCGAGGAACTCGGTCACGCGACGGCGGATCTTCTCTATGTCGACATTGCAGGCCCGCATGACGCCGGCGGCGTCGCTGTCGTCCAGCAGAGCGAGCAGCAGGTGCTCGAGCGTTGCATATTCATGGGAGCGCTCGTTTGCGTGTTCGAGCGCGCGATGGAGTGCCTGTTCCAGGCTTTGTGAGAAGGAGGGCAAGGGTTGTCCTATTCCTTTTCCATGGTGCACTGCAGTGGATGCTGGTGCTGGCGGGCGAAGTCCATCACCTGCGCGACCTTCGTCTCGGCGATCTCGTATGTGTAGACCCCGCAGATGCCGACGCCCTTTTGGTGGACGTGCAGCATAATCCGGGTGGCGTCTTCCCGCCCCTTGTTGAAGAAGCGTTCGAGAACGTGGATGACAAATTCCATCGGCGTGTAGTCGTCGTTCAACAACAACACCTTGTAGAGGCTCGGCCGTTTCGTCTTCGGACGAGTCTTGGTGACGAGGCCAGTCTTGCCTTCGCCATCACCGCCCTCGCCGTCAGCACCATTCTTGCCCGCCATCTTGACCTGAACTCGTTCCAGCATTTGCGCGCTGCGGCGCGTCCTCACGTCGAAACGCTCCAGCCGCCACCCGCGTGGCCAGCATCCGACGATTCCTTCATCAGGCATTCTAAGGGCAGCGCGCGCTCATCTGCAATTCGTTCGATACCAGGGTCGGCCGTTGCAGGGCTTTTGCCCAGAATCTGGCACGATTTGGCAAATAAACCAGAATGCTCCGGGCCACTCTCCCTCGTTTCGCCTCCACATATCTGGGTGCGCGAGGCGACAAAAAAAAGGCCTGCCGTCCAATGGGGATCGCCGGCGCCGCGCTATCAGGCATGCGTGGCGTGGTCGGGTGGGGACAGAAAAGGTGCGGCGCGGCTCGTCCGCCGATCATATTTGCCGTTCCAAAGCGATACTCTTGACCGCCGGGCCCGGATGGGCTCCAGATCGGGCGAACATCCCATAGTGCCAGCCCAACTCGGAACGAGCCCCCATGAAGTACGTCATCGACCCGCCACGCCAGGCAGCCCTCCCCATTCGCGGCTCGACCGAGCTGTTCCCGGTGCATCGCGTCTATTGCATTGGCCGCAATTACGCCGAGCACGCCCGGGAAATGGGCCACGACCCGAACAAGGAGCCGCCGTTCTTTTTCCAGAAGAACCCCGACAACCTGCGCACCGACGGCACCTTCCCCTATCCTCCGGGCACCAACGATGTGCATTTCGAGATCGAGATGATCGTCGCGCTCAAGTCGGGCGGCAAAGACATCAAGCCGGAAGCGGCGCTGTCGCACGTCTGGGGCTACGGTGTCGGCCTGGATATGACCCGGCGCGACCTGCAGGGCGAGGCCAAGAAGCTTGGCCGTCCCTGGGAAATCGGCAAGGCGTTCGAGCATTCAGCCCCGTGCACGCCGCTCGTGCCAGCATCGGAGACCGGGCATCCGACCACCGGCGCGATTTGGCTCGACGTTAACGGAAAGCGCCGCCAGGCGGGCGACCTCAACCAGATGATCTGGGATATTCCCGGACAGATTGCTTACATCTCAAGCTTGTTCGAGCTCAAGGCGGGCGACATCATTATGACCGGCACACCGTCCGGCGTCGGGGCGATCGTCAAGGGCGACAAGCTCCACGGCCACGTCGACGGCGTCGGTGATCTGGAAGTTGCAGTTACCTGAATGCGCCCCAGCCGCCTATCGGGGCCTTGATCGCAATGGACTGGAACCTAGAAGCTTGGCAACTGCCACTCGGTGATTGGGGCACTGTGGCAGTGTACCTTCTCACAGCCTGTTTATGTTGGCGCGTTGCCCGCGACCTCAGCCTTTTCGGCGCCGCCCGGAGATCGGAATCGCGGGTATGGATGGCCATCGCCATCGTGTTCCTGATCCTCGGGCTTTGCCGGGAACTCGATATTCAATCCACCATCACCGACTACTGGCGGACGGTAGCCCGTTATCAGGGCTGGTACGGGGATCGGCGAAGCTTCCAGCCTGTCATGATCATCGCGATCGGCGTGGGCTCCATGGTTGGCGCCATCGTGCTGATGAGGAGCCTACCGGGCCTGTCCCCGTTCGCGCAGCTCGCATCGGTGGGCACGTTCATCCTTATGGCGTACATCGCCGTGCGCGCGGTTTCCTTCCACCATGTCGATGTTCTCGCCAGACAGACCTTTCTCGGGCTGCGCTTGAGCTGGTTTATGGAATTCGCGGGCATTCTGGTGGTCATCGTGGCAGCACTCCGGCGCCGTGCGCGGCTTGCCGATAAGATTGTTAGAATCTCGGCTAGAAGCAGCGGCGATTGGGACCGAGTGGGCGAAAATTTCAAGGCGCGGCGCCCACCTGCTACAAGATGGCCAGCGATCTTCGAACTAGAGGAACCTCCACATGGCCCCGGCTACGATCCCGAAGACCCAACGCCGCGTCGTCCTCGCCAACCGCCCCGCCGGCGAGCCCTCGGGCCAGGATTTTCGCGTCGAGGACGGACCCGTACCTGAGCCTGGCCCCGGCCAGATCCTCGTCCGCGCCATCTATCTCTCGCTCGACCCCTACATGCGCGGCCGGATGCGGGACGTGGTCTCTTATGCCCCGGTGGTGCAGATCGGCGAGGTCATGCCCGGCGGCATCGTCGGTGAAGTGATGAAATCGAACCACCCGAACTACGCCGTCGGCGACATCGTGGAAGAGCGTCTCGGTTGGCAGGAATACGGCGTCAGCAGCGGCACCGCGCGCAAGATCGATCCCACGCTGGCGCCCATTTCCACCGCCAATGGCATCCTTGGAATGCCGGGGCTCACGGCCTATTTCGGACTCCTCGAGGCCGGCCAACCCAAGCCCGGTGACACGGTCGTCGTCTCGGCGGCGTCGGGCGCTGTCGGCCAAGTCGTCGGGCAGATCGCCAAGCTCGCGGGCTGCAGGGCCGTCGGCATCGCCGGTGGGCCGAAGAAGTGCGCCTTCGTGAAGGACGAACTCGGTTTCGACGCGTGCGTCGACTACAAGGCCGGCGGCGATCTGACGGCGGCACTCAAGGCCGCCTGCCCGGACAGCATCGACGTCTATTTCGACAACGTCGGCGGTCCGGTCACCGACGCGGTGTTCGCCAATCTCAACTTCTGGGCCCGCGTCGCGATCTGCGGCTCGATCTCGCAGTACAATACCGCGGAAACCGAGTTCGGTCCCCGCACGCCGGGCTTCTTCGTCGGCCGTCGCGTCACCACGCGCGGCTTCATCGTCTCCGATTTCCTGACGCGCTTTCCCTTCGCGATGGCGCGGCTCGGCGGCTGGGTGCGATCGGGCAAGCTCAAATACCGCGAGGACATTGTCGACGGCGGCATCTCCAAGGCACCCGAAGCGTTCATCGGCCTCCTCAAGGGCGACAACTTCGGCAAGCGCCAAGTCCGCGTCGGCCCCGAGCCGGCAGGGCTACCCAAGTTCTGACGGGAAACGCAATGGCGGCTCAGCCCCGGTTTGACATCCTGGCGATCGGCGAGCCGATGGTCGAATTCAACCAGGCCGGTGGTGCCGGGTCGCGCGACTATCTCCAGGGCTTTGGCGGCGATACCTCGAACTTCGCCATTGCTGCGGCGCGCCAAGGGGCGAAAGTCGCGTACTACACGCGTCTCGGCGACGACATCTACGGCACCATGCTGCGCGAGCTGTGGGCCCGTGAAGGCGTCGACGCGAACACCGTACAAGCCGATTCCGATGCCTTCACCGGCATCTATTTCGTCACGCACGACGCCAAGGGGCACCAGTTCTCGTTCTTCCGCACCGGCTCCGCGGCCAGCCGGATGAAGCCGCAGCATCTACCGCTCGAAGCGCTACGTGGCGCCCGCGTGCTGCACCTTTCCGGCATCTCGCTCGCGATCTCGGCGAGTGCCGCCGACACCTGCTACGCCGCCATCGCCGAGGCCCGCACGGCCGGCGTGATGGTCGCGTTCGACACTAATTTGCGGCTGCGGCTTTGGCCAAAAGAGCGGGCGCGCGCGGTGATGACTGACGTCATCGGCCTCGTCGACATTTGCCTGCCGAGCTACGACGATGTCGTCGCCATCACCGGAATCACCGATCCTGACGCGATCGTCGACTGGTGCCTCGCGCGTGGGGCGCGCACTGTCGCTTTGAAACTCGGGGCCGAGGGCGCGATCGTTGCCGACGG
Organism: Rhizobiales bacterium Ga0077530; assembly: GCA_001464855.1. Lineage (GTDB taxonomy): Bacteria > Pseudomonadota > Alphaproteobacteria > Rhizobiales > Hyphomicrobiaceae. Next base: position 629 of record LNEA01000379.1, on the reverse strand, counting down.
CGAGCAGCGGCACCGCATTGCGCCGCATCCCTGCACACCGGTCGACGCGACGGGCGCCGGCGACACATTTGGCGGTGCCTTTGTTGCGCGGCTGGTCGCGGGCGATACGATCCTGGCCGCCGGTCGATATGCGGCAGTTGCCGCCGCCCTCTCGACAGAAGGGTATGGTGCCGTTGCTCCGATCCCGACAGCGGATGCCGTGCGGCAGGCCATGGAGGACAAGAGATCATGACCGCGCTCAAGGCAGACGCGCCGGGCTGGCGCGAGCAGGGCATCATCCCCGTCCTGACGGTCCGCAATCCAGCGAACGCTGCCCGCGCCGCCGCGGTGCTCGCCGAGGCGGGATTGCGGTTCGTCGAGGTGACGCTGCGGACGCCCGAGTCGCTCGCGGCGATCCGCGCCATGGCGTCGGCGAAAACGGGGGCGATCATCGGCGCCGGCAGCATCCGCTCGCCGCGCGATATCAATGACGCGATCGCAGCGGGTGCCCAATTCCTCGTCTCGCCGGGACAGACCGACGCGCTGCTCAAGGCTGGAATTGCAGCGCCGGTGCCGTTCATCCCTGCCGGCGCAACGCCCGCCGAGATGATGCGGGCGATGGAAGCGGGCTTTCCGGTCGTGAAATTCTT
>LNEA01000378.1 GCA_001464855.1 Rhizobiales bacterium Ga0077530 | reverse complement strand
TGGATGGTCAAATCCGACGATATCGACGCCGGCCGCTTCGACCAGATCGCCGCGCTGGCGCGTGAAGCAGCGGAGATCGGCCGGCGCCGTTGACGTTGGCCGCCGCGAAGGCTGGACCGCGGCCAGCGCTTGCGGCATTGATCCATCTCAACGATCGTTGGGCGGTCGCACGTTAGTGGATAAGCTGCCGGCGGCGGCGATGCCCCCCCGCATACTGCGTAAGAACGAGGAATCCGATCATGGCCTACAAGACCATCCTGGTGCACCTCAACAACGAGGAGCGCGTCGCGCGGCTGATCGGCGCGGCCATGCAGCTTGCGCTGCCTGCCAATTCGCACCTGACAGGGTTGTTCGTTGTTCCAGCCGCGCCGGCCAAGTCGCCGCTGCTGCCGATGATCTCCGGTGGCGCCATCCAGAGCGCGCTCGATGCGTATCGCAAGACCGGCACCGGCATCCGCAAGGCGCTCGACGCTGCAACTGACGGCCAGCCGGTCGTCGCGGAATGGCGGCTCTACGACGCCAAACGGCCAGGCTACATCGAAGCCGTCCTCACGCACGCTCGGACCGCCGATCTCGTCGTCACCGCGCAGAAAGAGAGCGATTGGGATTACGCCGACATGTTCGACATTCCCGATTGGCTGGCGATGGAAAGTGGCCGGCCCGTGCTGGTTGTACCCAAGGCCGGCGATATGAACTCGATCGGCGAGCGCGTCCTGGTCGCGTGGAACAACAGCCGGGAGTCGACCCGCGCCGTGTTCGACGCGCTGCCGATCCTGACACGCGCCAAGGACGTGACGGTGCTCGTCGTCGAGGAAGTCGACAAGCCGGAGACCAAAGGCGATCTGGCCGGCGCCGAGATCTGCGCCACGCTGGCGCGGCACGGCGTCAAGGTCACGGCGCAGCAGGTCAAGCCCGGACGCGGCGATGCGGGCGTCGAATTGCTGGCGCAGGTCGCCGCCCACAACTGCGACCTCCTTGTAATGGGCTGCTACGGTCGCTCCCGCTTCCGCGAGTTCGTCCTCGGTGGCGCCACGCGCCATGTGCTTCAGCACGCGGCGGTGCCGGTCCTGATGGGCCATTGATCCTCCCACCCCTCGCAGCACGGCATTCAGGGATGGGCCTCGCGCCCGTCCTTTTTCGTTTTCGTGCTGGCACGGAACACCGCCATTTGCGATGATATCGCCAACACACGTGGATGGCAGGGAGCATCCGTATGGACCTCCGGGCGCCGGTCACCGATTGGCTGACGGATTGGGATCATCTCGATCCGAAGTGGGTGGAAGATCCGTTCCCGATCTGGAGCGAGATCCGCTCGGCGCCCTGCCCTATCGCGCATACCAACCGCTATCGCGGCGTCTATCTTCCCACCCGCTACGCCGACATCCGCGAGATCGCCTACGACCCCGAGCATTTTTCCTCCCGCCAAGTCGTGGTGCGCGACACCCAGCCCCCCGGCGGCGGCGCGCCGCCGATCACATCCGACCCACCGAAGCATCGCGCCGCACGCATGGCGCTGCTGCCCCCGTTCACGCCGCAGGCGATCGAAAAGCTGCGGCCGAAGGCGCGCGCGATCTGCAACGAGCTGATCGACGCGTTTGCCGCTCAGCCGGGCTGTGATGCGGCGGTCGACTACGCCCAGCACATTCCGGTGCGGGTCATCGCGGCGATGCTTGGCATTCCCGAAAGCGATGGGGACCAGTTCCGCACCTGGATCCACGAAATCCTCGAGGCCGGCACGACCGACGACGCGGTTTTGCAGCGCGCGCTCGACGAAATCACCGAATACTTCCACGGCCACATGGAGACGCGACGCGCTGATCCCGGCGACGACCTCATCAGCTATCTGCTGAATGCCAAATATCCCGACGGCCAGCCGTTCAAGGACAATCATGTCCTCGGCAGCTTGCGGCTGCTGCTGGTCGCCGGCATCGACACCACCTGGAGCGGCATCGGTTCCGCGATCTGGCATCTTGCGAGGACGCCGGCCGATCGCCAGCGGCTGGTGCGCGAGCCACTGCTCATCCCGACGGCCATCGAGGAGCTGCTGCGCGCATTCTCCCCCGTCACGATGGCGCGCCTTGTCGCAAAGGAGGCAACCGTCAACGGCTGTACGTTCCGAGAAGGCGAGATGGTGATGCTGTCTTTCCCGGCCGCTAACCGCGACCCGGACATGTTCCCCGACGCCGACACGGTCGTCATCGACCGACAGGAAAACCGGCACGCGGCGTTCGGGCTCGGCATCCACCGCTGCGTCGGCTCGAACCTCGCGCGCATGGAGATGACGGTCGCGGTCGAGGAGTTGCTGAGGCGACTCCCCGAATTCAGTCTGGCGGGCGACGTCACCTGGTCCCGTGGCACGGTCCGCGGTCCGCGCACATTGCCGATCGCATTCGCCTGACGAGCCATACGCGCGCACCATGATGCGCGGGTCTTGCCTTGCTGCAGGGCGAGACCCTCCGACGACGCCTGCGCCGGGCCTGTTAGCTTATCTCGCAATCATACTAAAGTGTCGCCTTGAACCGTCGGGCTCTAGATGGTTCAAGGGCGGCAAGAGAAATCAACCGGATCGATACAGGTCCCGCACCCAGGAGGAAACGCAGATGGATTTGACCCGCAGAGCCTATCTCGGCGGCATGGGCGCCGCGCTCGGCGCAGGAATGCTTCCCGAAACCGCCGCCGCCCAGGCGAAATCGCTGCCGGGACTGCCGTCGACCATGATCTGGAGCGTCTACGACGTCGGCGCTTCCGGCTACATCGAAGCCTCCGCGGTCGCCGACGCGCTCGGCAAGACCTACGGCACGCGCGTTCGGTTGCAGCCGTCAGGAACCTCGATCGGTCGCATTCAGCCGCTCAAAGAGCGCCGCGTGACCCACGGCTGGCTCGCGACCGAAGTGTTCTTCGCCGCTGAAGGGCTTTACGAATATGCCTCGCCGGGCTGGGGCCCGCAGGATCTGCGCTGCCTGCTCGGCCGCGTGAATTCGCTGTCGATCGTCGCGACCAAGACCAGTGGCATCAAGACCCTTCAGGACATGAAGGGCAAGCGCTACGCCTATGCCAAGGCCAACACGTCGGTCAACGCGAAGGTCGAGCCCATCTTTGAGGCTGCCGGGCTCACCTACAAGGACTTCAACGTCATCGAGTTCCCGAGCTACGGCGCATCGCTGAAGGCGCTCGTGGAAGGCAAGGCCGATTGCGCCGGCGCGGCACCGCCAACGGTCACGCTGCGCGAACTGGAAGCAAGCCCGTACGGGATCAACTGGATCGAATTGCCGGCCTCCGACAAGGAGCTCTGGGCAAAAATCCAGAAAGCGATCCCCTTGGCCTCGCCCTTCAACGAGACATTCGGTGCGGGCCTCAGCACAGAGAGTCCAAAAGCGATCATGGGTTATCGCTACCCGATGATCACCGTCTACGCCGACGCCAAGGAGGAAGAGGTCTACGCGGTCACCAAGGCGATCGTGGACAACTACGAACTCTACAAGCCGGCGAGCCCGATCATGGAGCGGTGGGAAGTCTCAAAGGCCGGCGCCTATCCGATGGACGCGCCCTTCCACGACGGCGCGATCAAGTTCCTCAAGGAAAAGAACGTCTGGACCGCCGAACACCAGAAGTGGCAGGACGGCATCGTCAAGCGCCAGAGCCTGCTGCGGCAGGGCTGGGCCGACATGATGGCCAAAGACGCCGCCGCGAAGGGTGCCGATGCGGCGAAGCTTCTCGAGCTGTGGACACCGCGCCGCACCGAGATCCTGAAGTCCCTCTAGTCCCTAGTGACCAGACGCAGGCGCGGCGGCTCGTTCCGCCGCGCCTGCCTCAATTCGTCCGTTGCTGCGCCGAGGCGGGCGCACACTGAATTCAGCGCCAACCAATCCAGCCGCACAGCCCATCAGGAGTGGCCATTCCATGGCGATCGACGACGCGCAGCCCGCCCAGCCTGTCATGGAAGATCCGGAAGCCCGCTCCGCACGCCTTGAAGGCGCGGCGTTCTGGGCGACGTTCGTCCTCACCACGCTCGGGCTTGCGCTATCGATCAACCAGGTCTTCAACCTTGGTCTCGGCGGCTTCCGGCCCATCAGCACCGCTTACTACTACCTGATGATCGGATTGTTCGGCGCCATCGGCTTTCTTGCGTTCCCCGCACGGAAATACGCCCGGGGTCCCGTCCCCTGGTACGACTGGATCTTCGCGGCGGCGATTTTGGGCTTCACGATCTGGATCGCAACGCGCGCCCAGTCGATTATCGATGCCGGCTGGAACACGACCGGGCCCCTCCACGCAACGATTGTCGCCGGATTCGTCGTTGCGCTGGTGCTTGAAGGGCTGCGGCGCACAGGCGAGATGGTCCTGTTCGTCTTCTGCCTGATCTTCGCGTCGTTTCCGCTTTATGCCGGCCACATGCCGGGCTTCCTGTGGGGCGTACAGTTCGACCTCGGCCAAGCACTCAACGAACACGTGTATGGCCTTGAGAGCCTCATCGGCATCCCGATGCAGGTGGTCGCCGACACGCTGATCGGCTTCCTCGTCTTCGGCGTGGTGCTCGCAACCACGGGCGGTGGCGCGTTCTTCATGGATTTCGCCTCGGCGATGCTCGGAACGTCGCGCGGCGGCCCGGCCAAGGTCGCGATCATTTCGTCCGGCTTCTTCGGGATGCTTTCGGGTAGCCCGACTTCAAACGTGCTGACGACGGGAACACTGACCATCCCGACGATGAAGCGATGCGGCTATCCTGCAACCTACGCTGCCGCCGTTGAAGCCTGCGCCTCGACGGGTGGCGCGCTGATGCCGCCAGTCATGGGCGCGGCGGCCTTCATCATGGCCAACTTTCTGAACGTGCCCTACGCCGACGTCGTCGTGGCGGCATTTCTCCCAGCGCTGCTCTTCTATTTCGCCCTCTTCATCCAGACTGATTTCTACGCGGGCAGAAATAACCTAAGAGGCGTGGGTGCCGACGAAGTCCCACCGCTCATGGCGACCCTCGTCAGCGGTTGGTACTATATCGCGGCGATCGTCGGATTGACGGTTCTGCTGCTCGTGTGGCGGCTCGAAGGTGAGGCGCCGTTCTGGATTTCGCTGTTCCTGGTCGTCGTTGCCCTCGTGAGGGCGCGCCAGATCGGATTCACGCCGTATCGCTTTGCGGGACTCGTGGTCGACATTGGCCAGTCGGTCGCCCAGATTATCGGGCTGATCGCGGGCATCGGCCTCATCATCGGCGCGCTATCGATCACCGGCGTCGCCAACTCGTTCTCGCGCGAACTCGTGCAGTACGCCGGCAACAACGTCGCTCTGCTGCTCGCAACGGGCGCGCTGACGAGCTTCATCCTCGGCATGGGGATGACCGCGTCGGCCTGCTACATCTTCCTCGCGATCGTGCTCGCACCGGCCTTGATCAGCACCGGCCTCGATCCGATGGCCGTCCACCTCTATGTCTTCTACTGGGGCCTCGTATCGTTCATCACACCGCCGGTGGCGCTGGCCGCAATCGCCGCAGCGTCGATTGCGAAGGCCGACGCGATGGCCGTCGGCTTCAAGGCGATCCGCATTGGCAGTCTGCTGTTCCTGCTACCTGTGCTGTTCGTCCTGCAGCCGGCACTGATCCTCAAGGGACCGCCGTTGCTGGTCCTTCAGGTCTCGGCGACCGCAATCGCGGCGGTGTTGCTGATCGCGGCCGCGTTCGAAGGTTACTTTTACCGGATCGGAAATCTGTCCCTCTGGGCACGCATTCCACTGGGCATCGGTGGATTGCTGATGCTCATTCCAGAATCTACGACCGATGTCGTTGGGTTCATTCTGGGGTCTCTGGCTCTCGCCGCAAGCTATGTCGTGGCCAAACGCAACCCGGTCCCGACTGGTTAATCCGCAAAATCGGCGCTGCACAGACCTGGTTTTCCGCAGCCTCTATAAGGCCGCGGCAGTGTTGCGCGTGGTACCCACTGAAATCAGCCGTCCATGCATGTTCTCCGATGGACATCTAATATTTTCATAATGTTGTCGCCAATTGGTGATTAATCTATTTCGTTAACCTTATAACTCCATGTTTTTGCCTAAATTTGATCGATATCGACCCTGAGCGCCTGCGCTAAGCAGGCCGCACACCCTGACGAAGCAGCACGCTTCGGCAAGGTCGTGATCGCATCGGGGGAGTTTTTCATGTCTCGCGTCGCACCCACGCTCCGGCTGATCGCCGGCCTTTCGATCCTGACAATCATCCTGTTCGCAAGCTCGACGCCCTCGTCGGCGCAGGGGTGCCTCCCAGGCTCGTTACAGCGCACGCTCAGTCAGATCCGCGCCAAATTCGGCCCGGTCAGAATAGTGTCGACGTTCCGCCGTGGCGCGATCATGGCCGGCTCCGGGCGGCGCAGCCTTCACGCGTCGTGCCGCGCCGTTGATTTTCACGCGCCCGCCGGCAAGCGTGCCGCTGTCATTGCCTGGCTGAGGGCCAACCACTCGGGCGGCCTCGGCGTATACGGCTGCAGCATGAGTCACATCCATATCGACAATGGCGGCCGCTATAGCTGGAACAAGTGCGTCGGTGGCCGCCGGATGGCCAACCGCTGACAAAGAAAGGGCTGGCCAAGGCGGTTGGCCAGCCCTCCCGCTGCCGAGGTCGTGCATCACAAGGATGCGCGCCCAACAACCAGCCCGGACGAAACCCGCTACCGCCCGCAAAAGTTGCGATGGCTTGGAACCGCGGTCACACCGCGCGGCTTATGTGCATACCCTCACTCCAGTCGCGATTGCAGGCTAGACGGAGCACATGCACATAACCGGCGTGGCCATTACGTGCCGCCGGATCACGCCGGAGCCTTCCGACTTGCCCCATCCCTTGTCATCCTCGATTGCCAC
>LNEA01000377.1 GCA_001464855.1 Rhizobiales bacterium Ga0077530 | reverse complement strand
GATGAGCCAGCAGCGGAACTTGGGATTGGCGCAAGGGTGCACCCATTCAACCTTAGGGGTTTGCACCGATTTCAGCGTCGCGACAAATTGCCGACTATCCACCGACCCCACGAGTAGTCGGCCGTCATCGGCTACCGTACGCCCAACCACGACAGCATCGCGAAGGAGGGCATCGGCCGGCACATCGCAGGAGCAAGCACTGCACGTGGGGGAGGAGTGGTCGAACCAGGGAGGGCAACAGCATGATATCGATCGTTCGACGAGCCTTCGTAACCATGCCTCTGGTCATTGCGACTGCGCTTTCGCCGGACGTTCGTGCGCAGAGCACCACGCAGGCGGGCGCTTCGACGCTATTCCAGAACGTCCGCATATTCGATGGCAGGAGCAGTGCGCTTTCTACACCGTCCAACGTGCTCATTCGCGGCAACCTGATCGAACGAATTTCCGAGGCACCGATTGCGGTCGACCGCAGCGTCACCACCACGATCATCGATGGGGGCGGCCGGACGCTGATGCCGGGCCTGATCGACAATCATTGGCATGCGGCGCTCATTCGCGTGACTCCCGCGGAGTCGATGGGTGACGTCACGTTCAGCTCCCTCCTGGCCGGCGCCGAGGCGACCGACACGCTGATGCGCGGCTTCACCACCGTCCGCGACCTGGGCGGGCCCGTGTTCGGTCTCAAGCGCGCCATCGACGAGGGCGTCATTGCCGGCCCTCGTATTTATCCTTCCGGCGCGGTCATCACCGTCACGAGCGGACACGGCGATTTTCGTCAGCTCACCGACTTGCCGCGCACAATCGGCGGCATGCTTCATCGTATGGAGCAGCTTGGCGGGAGCATGGTCGCGGACAGCCCTGACGAGGTGCGTGCGCGCACCCGCGAGCAGCTCATGCAGGGCGCCTCCCAGATCAAGTTGACGGCGGGCGGCGGGGTGTCGTCACCTTTCAGTCCGGTCGACGTGACCACCTTCACCGAGGCCGAACTGCGTGCCGCCGTTGAAGCGGCCGAGAATTGGGGCACATACGTCGCTGCGCATGCCTTTACGCCGGCTGCGATTCAGCGGGCCATCGCGGCTGGCGTGAAGGTTATCGAGCACGGCATGCTGATGGACGAAGCAACCGCCAAACTGATGGCCGAGAAGGGCATTTGGCTGAGCATGCAGCCGCTCCCCGAGGGCCTGCGGTTGGGCTTCCCGGTGGGTTCGATCCAGCGAATCAAGGCCGATCAGGTCTGGCCCGGCATCGCCACGACCTACGAGTTCGCAAAGAAGTACAAGATCAAGACAGCATGGGGCACCGATGTGCTGTTCTCAGCCACTCTGGCGCGGCAACAGGGGGCCATTCTGGCCTCGCTTCTCCGCTGGTACACGCCCGGCGAAGCGCTCGTGATGGCGACGAGCACCAACGCCGAACTGCTGACGCTGTCCGGCAAGCGTAATCCTTATCCCGGCAAGCTCGGCGTCGTGGAGCAGGGCGCGCTAGCGGACCTGCTGCTTGTCGAAGGAAATCCGCTGGAGAACATCCAGCTCGTCGCCGATCCCAGCAAGAACTTCGTGATCATCATGAAGGATGGAAAGATCTACAAGAATGGCTTGGCCAAGTGAGGGGCAACTGAACGCAAATCGGGGACTGCTGTCGGGTGTTTTCGGCTGGTTGATTGCGGGACTCTGGCTTCTGTTCCAGACCCTGCTTGTCGGGTGGGCCACGCTGGCCATCTATTATTCGAACCTGCCATGGAGCGGCCTACGTCTCGGCCTCGCGGCGGCCTTTGCTGCGTTCGCGATCTGGGCGCTCGGACTATCGGGCCAACGGCGCATGCCGGCGGCGTTCGCCGTGCTGTTCCTGGGTGTTGTCGGGTGGTGGATTTCCATTGCCCCGTCGCACGATCGGCCGTGGAGGCCCGAGGTCGCCGTGATGCCGCGGGCGGTCATCGACGGCGACCGCGTTCGTATCACCGGGGTACGCAACTTCGACTACCGCAGCCGGAATGATTTCACGGTGCGCTATGAGGAACGCGAGGTGCGCCTGTCGCGACTGGCCGCTCTCGATTTCTACGTGTCCTACTTCACCGCTGGGCCGGTCGGACATACGTTCCTGAGTTTCATCTTCGAAGACGCGCCTCCCTTGAGCATCTCCATCGAGACGCGGCCGGAGGTGGGTGAGAGCTTTGCGCCCGTCGCCTCCATGTTCAAGCAGTTCGAATTGATCTACGTTGTCGGTGACGAGCGCGACCTCGTCGGCGTGCGCACCAACCACCGCCGGGAGGCGGTGTATCTCTATCGCCTCAATACTTCGCCCGAAGATGCACGCCGGTTGCTGCTCGTTTACCTCGAGCGGATCAACGAACTCGCAGATCGGGCGGAGTTCTACCACCTGCTGAGCAACAGCTGCACGATCAACATCATACGTTATGCAAACGCCGCCGGCCGGGTCGGCCGGCTCGACATCCGCCATGTCTTCAACGGTCTGATCGACAGCTACCTCTACGGCTCAGGCCGGGTGGACACGGTGCTGCCGTTCGACGAACTGCGGCGGCGCTCCCTGATCAACGAAACCGCGCAGGCGGCCGGTCCCACGCCCGACTTTTCGCGGCGCATTCGCGCATCCCTGCCGACGATCGCTCGCTGATGCCGGCGGTCTGTCCGTGTAGTGCATCGGCCTTGATGCAGCGAAGTTTGCGACGCACTCCCTGCGGCGCACGAAGGCGGTGCTGATCTATCGGCGCACCG
>LNEA01000376.1 GCA_001464855.1 Rhizobiales bacterium Ga0077530 | reverse complement strand
CGCAGCGCCGACGACTCGTGGGCCGTCATGCTATCGGCGGTCGACTATCTGCGCGCGCCCGGCCCAGATCCTGTCTATTCGGAGTTGTTCTTCAAGCGCGGCCAGCGGTTCCAGTACCCACCCTCGTCGCTTTTCACGCTTGAAGGGATGCTGCGTCTAGTCGGTGCCGACCACGTCCGTACCAATAAGCACGCCATCTACAGCTCGTTGACTTTGAACGACGCGCTGGGCTGGGCGTTCATCGCGCTTACCGCGGCGGCGACCGCGGCCCTGCTCGAGAAGTCGCCTCTGCATGCCCGGCTCGTCGACGACACGCGGGCGTTGTTCGTCGCGCGGTGCGCCATCGTGCTCGGACTGACGCTGACATTCTATCCCATCGTCAAGGCCTACACGCTCGGCCAGATCCAGGTTTGGATCAACGGTGTGTTCGCCCTTGCGCTGCTGCTTTGGGCAAATGGACGAATCGCGTCGTCTGGATTTCTGCTCGGCGTTGTGGCGCTGATCAAGCCTCACTTCGGGCTGTTCCTGTTGTGGGCCGCGCTGCGACGCGCGTGGCCGTTCGCCATTGCGTTCGCGATCACGGTGGCGGTCGGCCTCGCTGTATCCGTCGCGATCTACGGCATCGCCAACCACGTCGACTACATCCGCGTCCTGCGGGTGCTGTCGCAGACCGGCGAGGTCTACTACCCGAACCAGTCGGTGAACGGCCTGCTCAATCGATGGATGGTCCTGGTCGACCCGGCAGCCTTCGACAGCCTGAACTTCAAGTCGCTACCGCCTTTCAATGCCATCGTTTATGGCGGCACGCTCATTGCTTCCCTCGTGTTTCTCGTCATCGGACTGCTTCGGCGTTCGGCCGACGACACGGCGCAGCAGCGCGTCGTTGATTTCTGTGCGATGGCGCTGTGCCTGACGCTTGCCTCACCAATCGCCTGGGAGCACCACTTCGGGATCACGCTGCCGATGTTCGCGGTCCTGCTCACGACTGTACAACGGCGGCGCCTGCCCTGGCTGGCGCTGAGCTATATGCTGATCGCCACATTCCTGCCGGTCACCAACCTGCTCGCGGCCAGCGCTTGGAACGTGGCGCAGTCGACACTGTTGGCCGGTGCGCTCATCCTTGTGACAATGCTGCTCGTGGCACGTCGTGGCGAGCTGTCGATGCCGAAGCTGGGTTGGCACGCGTTGGAGCAGCCGCTCGGATCGCTGCGGGACAGTGACCAGCTCGGCGGGCGTACCCGCCGAGGGTGACCGAGAATTTCGTCGACGATGGCGGGCCGCCGCTACTTGTAGGGAACGTGCTCCGCTGCCGGGCCGCCGAACCTGTAGGTGAGCCGCGCAAAGACGGTGTGGATCTCGTCCGGGTCGAGCTTCGACAATTTCGGTTGGGGTGGGACCACGACCGCCGCCAGGATGACTGGAGGCGCTGCCGCCGCAATGCTTTTGGCCCCGAGATCGATGTAATTGTATTCCAGGCCGATAGCGATGTTCGCGGTGAGCATCCGCTCGAGGCCGAAACCAGCGGTCCAGCCATCCAATCTGGATTTCGCCGTGGTCGTCTGCCCCAGATAAGTCGTGCCGACCTCGACGTCGGCCGCTGCATAACCTGCCTTGATATAGACGAGGCGGTCGTTCCAGGCGTAACCGAGGCGGCCTGTCACCAGCAGCAGGTCGCTGATCGCGGCATCGAGCCGAAGTGGATCGCCGCCGAAGGGGATGGTGCGACTGCCGTCGAGTTCACCGAACGAGTACGAGGCCTCGATGCCGACAACCCACCGATCGAATTGGCGCTGGAGTCCGACATGGCCACCACCGAGCCAGCCATCGACATTGACACCGCCGAGATTGGTATCGATTCCCGACCACCCATACCCGCCATGGACGCCGGCATATAAGCCCGACCAGTCGATCGCGGTGTTGAAGGAGGTGTCTCTCGGCTTTTCGGCACTTGCGGTCGAAGCGGTGCTGCCGACCAGTCCGGCCAAAAAGACAAACGGAAGCAATAACCGATACTTGACGCTGAACATGACGCTAATTCCCCAGCACTTACTAACAAATTATTAACAGGTTATGCCGGGGTCGGAATGCGGACTTGCCCGCATTTGTGGCAATTGTCACGCGCTGTATCAATTCCGCTACAGGCGGTGCGGGACTGTTGGACATGCGCGCCTCGCGACGGGCTGCGCATGTCCAACACAAGGGCGGCTGGAGGACCGCCGAGACGTCAGAATGTGCAACGGCGGCGCCATGGACACGTATATGAAGTGCGGATATTTCGGGCAGGAGCGCCAAGCGTCTAGGCGGTGGTCGCGACTTCGCATGTCGGCAACGCCAGCGAGTCTTGCGCGGGGCCGAATTCTCGTGAAACAAGAAATCAAATGGTGACCGTGCACGGCGTAGATCGCGCGGCACGCAACGCCGCCGTCTCGTCGTCAAACTCCGGAGCAAAGTTGCGTTGATGACTCGTCCGCTCTTTCTGCCGACGCCCAGCCAATCCGCCGTGCTTGCCGCTTTGGCTCTGGTATCGCTCGGCCATGCGCTGTTCGTTCGCTATTACGCCATCGAGCAAACGTCGGTGGCGCTGGCGTGCCAGGCAGGAGCGGAGACAATGATCTGCATGAGCAGCCGATTGCTGCTGGCGCTTCACATTCCGCCGTCGCTTGGGATCGCGGCTCTGGTCGCGGCGCTGCTGAATCTGGCGCGGCCGTCGGTGGTGCTCTGCGGCGTCGCGCTGGTCGCGGCCGGTCATGGACTCGTCATCTACAATACGGCGCTGTCGGCGCTCGCAGTGGCAGTTCTCGTACTCAGCCTCGCGCGCCCGACGCCCGAGCCAGAGTGATCGCAAGCCCGAGAAGAGTCGCGCAGAACCATAGCGATTGCCAGTTCGCAAGCCCCTCATGCCAAGCGATGTAGGCCGCGGACGGCACCAGGATCGCGGCGGCAGCCGTTTCCGCCTTCGCCTGGAAAAGTGATGCCGTTGGTCGGGGTAGCGACAGGATGAGGAAAGGGACCACGGCAGCGGTCAGCGGCGCAAACGGGAAGTCGAGGTAGCGCGCGTTAAAGGCGAAGCTCAGCGCCGCCTGTAGAGCGACGATCGTCGTCGCGACCAGCAGAACGACGAGCGCTGTCCGGAGAGGGTCGCTTCGCCTGAGCTCGCCTGCATCATCCGAGGCGCAGAGGAGATCTGCAAACGCCGCTGGCCTGATCTGCGAACCGATCGCTGCTGCACAGGTTAGTGGCGCACATACCGCGATCGCGATCAGTGCCGATGACCGAAGCAGGCCGCTCCAGCCCAGGCTCTCGACGAGCGCGTTCTCGATCGTCCAGCCGAACGTCGCCCCCGCCGCAACGGCAATAGCCGCCACGGGCGTCCACGCCCGACGGCTGAGTTCGGGGTCATCGCCGCGTCGCGACGCCATGCCGGCCGCACCGAAGATCAGTGCCGCGAAAAGGACGCCGCCGAGTGCCTGCCATGGCCAATGCGGATGGTTGGAGACCGACTGCCCCCAGGCGAACTTGAACCGCCGCGGCGGATTGGTGATGAGCCCCCAATGCCCACCGACCGTACCCTCGAGCAGACGCTTCCAGGGCTGATCGAAAGCCTCGATGACGTTCAGCTGGATGTTGCCCGCTTTGGTGCGGGCCAGGAGGTCGTGCATCACCAGCGCCTGGCTGGCCGGCGAGGGCAGCGCGCCCTCCCGCATCCGCCCGGCGCTCGGCCATCCGACCTCACCGATCAGAAGCTTGCGGCCGGGAAAGGCGGCGGCGACGTGCCCGTAGATGGACACGATATGGTCGGCGGCGTGGCGCGCCGGGATCGGGTGATCCTCCCAGAAAGGGAGGATATGAATAGTAATAAAATCAACATCTTGAGCCAGGTTGGCGTTGCGGATCCAAAACTCCCAGACGTCGGCGTAGGTGACCGGCTGGCGCACCTGGGTCTTCACGTCGCGGATGTATCCGGCAAGCGTCTCTGCCGTCACTTCGCCCCGGAGCAGCACCTCATTGCCAACGATCACCGACTGGATTGTGTCGGGGAAGCGCTTGGCCAGCGCGACGCCTGTCTTGATTTGCCATTCCGTGCGATCGCGCCGGTTCGACACCCAGAGCCCAAGGAGCACTTTGAGTCCGTGACGCTCTGCGATTGCCGGCACCTGGTCGAGACCGACATCGACCGAGTAGATGCGAATGCAATCGGTCAGCTTGGCGAGGCGCGACAGATCGTCGTCGATCTGAGCGGCGTCGATACGCGTACTGAAATCGAGCGGCGTCTGCTGATCGCGGAACGGCGCATACGAGACGCACTGCAGCCGCTCGCCCTGCGCCAGAGGCGACGGCGGCATCGCAACTGGAGTTCCCAACCACCACCAAAGCGCCGCGACAATTGCTGCGACGGCGACGAACGAACCGAAAGCTCTCTGCATCCGTTAACTATAATCCCGCATACGCCGTGCAGGCGCGCTCGTGTGGCGTGAAGAAGATGCGCGCATCGAAGCGTGGTGCTTCGCGATTTTGTCAATCTGCGAAAGTTGCATCGCTGACACGATCATTGGCCCCCGTAGACAGAACCTTCGCTGCGCCGCAAAACTGACCCAATCGCTCCTCACGCTTATGTTACCTATGAGGTGCGATCAATGCGACCTGCTGGATGCCATGCCCCTATTGATTTCCCTAGTGCTGTCGACGCTTGTCTCGTTTGTGCTGGCAACCGCTCCGCTTCCGCGAGCGGCCATGGCGCAGACCGGGGAGGCAAAGGAGAAGTCTGACCCGGATCGCGCTAAGGACGCGCAGCGGCGTAAGGACGAATTCGCCGAGGCGACGAAAATGCTGCAGGGGGCCGCTGGCCAAGCCGAGTGTGTATGGCTTGGTCGCCGTGTCGTCGGGCTTCTGTGGCGCGACGATCTCGACACGGCGATGCGTCATATGGAATTTTACGACAGGTTTGGCTGTCCTGGGGGACACATTCAGTCGGCGTTCAGGTGCGTTGTCCGACAAGGTGCCATCGATGCCAAAGCGCCGGAGAGCCTAGCCGCACGCGCGCACGCGTGCTGGATTGACCCAAAAATGTCTGCCGAACCAACGGCAACAATTTCGCCTGGGGGCGAAGCGACCAAATAGTCCGACAAGCGTTTAGCTACGAGAATCGGCCCGCCCGCCGGACGGGAACGTGCGCCTGTGCAAATTCACTTTCGCCCCCTGGGGATGAACAAATGCGCCTCGCCGCAGCAGTTTGTGCGCTGGTTATAACTGCCCACCTCGGACTCTGGCACTTCGCCAAGAGGGAACTGTCCGCGCCCGACTATAGCGGGCAGATGGCGAGCGTGTCGTACACGCCGTTCGACGGTTCCGCGCACCCCGACAGCGGGAAGCAGACGACGATCGAGCAGGTGCGCGCCGATCTCGCCGCGATCGCGCACACGACGCGTGCCGTCCGTACCTACTCGTCGACCGGTGGTTCAGAACTCGTGCCGGAAGTGGCGAGCGAATTCGGGCTCAAGGTTTCGCTTGGCGCCTGGATCGACAAGTTCGAGGACCGCAACGAGCGCGAGCTGCGCGCCGTCATCGATCTGTCGCGCGGCTTCAGCAGCGTCAACGGCATCATCGTCGGCAACGAGACGATCTACCGTGCCGACCAGACCGTCGCCGAACTCATCAAGAAGATCCAGCGCGTCAAGCGCTCGGTTTCCGTGCCGGTGAGCACGGGCGAGATCTGGAACGTCTGGCTCGAGCATCCTGAATTGGTGTCGTCGGTCGATTTTATCGCCGCGCACGTACTGCCGTATTGGGAAGGCATCTCGGATCGCGAAGCCGTCGCGCAGATGCTCCGCATCTATAACATGCTGCGCACCGCGTACCCCGGCAAACGGATCGTGATCGCCGAGTTCGGGTGGCCGAGCGCCGGACATAACCGCCGCGCTGCCACGCCAGGGCCGTTGATTCAGGCGCGCGTGCTCCGGGAGTTCCTGAATACCGCGGAGTCGATGGGGATCGAGTACAACATCATCGAGGCGTACGACCAACCCTGGAAGACGTTCGAGGGCGGCGTCGGCCCCTACTGGGGCATGTACGACACCTCGCGGCAGGCGAAGTTCGCCTGGACGGGTCCGATCTCGGATCCCGACCATTGGAACCGCGGAATTTTCGCCGTGCTGGTTGGTCTCGCGCTATCGGTCCCGATCCTGTCCATCGTTGGCGTGACAGCGGTGCAGGCCGCGGTACTGGCGACCTCTGCCCATGTCGTTGGCGCATGGTCGGCATATGTCGTCGGCTTCTGGACGGGCCACTATTTCGTCCCCGGCGCAGCCTTCTCTTTCTGGCTCGGCACGCTGCTTCTCGTACCGCTCGTGATCATCGCGCTGGCTCGCATTGAGGAGATCGCGGCGATCGCGTTCGGCCGCAAGCCACGCCGCTTGCTGCCTGTGCCGAGTGGCACTCAGCCGGCGGTCCATGCGCCGAAGGTCTCGATTCATATTCCCGCCTACCGGGAGCCGCCCGAGATGCTGAATGCGACGCTCGATTCCGTCGCGGCGCTCGACTATCCGAATTTCGAGTGCGTGCTCGTCATCAACAACACGCCCGACCCGGCGCTGTGGCTTCCGGTCGAGGAGCATTGTCGCTCTCTTGGCGAACGCTTCAAGTTCGTGCGCGAAGACCAACTCGTCGGGTTCAAGGCCGGCGCGTTGCGCCTCGCGCTCGAGCACACCGCGCCGGACGCCGAGATCATCGGCATCCTCGACGCCGACTATGTCGTGCAGGCGGACTGGCTCAAGGATTTGATGCCAGCATTCGCGGATCCCAAAGTCGGCCTCGTCCAGGCGCCCCAGGATCACCGCGATGGCAGCCGCAGCGTCATGCATCATGTCTTCAACGGAGAGTATTCCGGCTTCTTCGACATCGGCATGGTGCAGCGAAACGAAATCAACGCCATCGTGACCCACGGCACCATGTGTCTTATGCGGCGGACGGCGATGGAGCACGCCGGAGGCTGGTCGAGCGACACCATCTGCGAGGACACTGACCTTGGCCTGTCGATGCTTGAGCGCGGCTGGGTCCTGCCGGATACGTTCGCGTTCTACAAGCGCCAGCGCCATCGCTGGGCGTCCGGCGGCGTGCAGATCGCCAAGAAGCATTGGCAGCAGTTCCGGCCCGGCGCGAGCGCACTCAGCACCGAGCAGAAGCGCGGCTTCGCTCTTGGCTGGCTGACCTGGATGGGCGCCGAGACCGTGGGCGTCGGCGTCGCCATTCTCAACCTCGTGCTGGTGCCGTTCGTTGCCTTTGCCGGCAACGTCGTGCCGGACAAGGTGCTGACCCTGCCGATCCTTGGCGCGTTCGTCGTGACGCTCCTGCACTTCATCGCTCTGTATCGACTGCGCGTGCGGATCGCTGTCGGCGCAATGATCGGTGCGCTCTTTGCCGCGATGTCGGTGCAGTGGACGATTGCCCGCGCCGTCGGTTCGGGGATGCTCAAGGAAAGTCTCCCCTTTATCGTCACGGCCAAGGGCGGCGCGACCCGGCGCGCCAGCGATTTCCCCGCGTTCTGGGAAGCAGTGATCGGCGCCCTCCTGCTTGGGAGCGCAGTGCTGCTCTACTGGACGAACTGGGAGCGCGTGCAGGAGATCTACTTGTTCGCCGCCGTCCTCCTCATTCAGTCCCTGCCGTTTCTTGCCGCGGCCGGCATTGCAACGCTGGAGGCTTCGCGCCTCAATGACTTTGCGTTCTGGATTGGTCTTCGCAACCGCCTGACCAGCCTCGTCCCGGGCCGTGCGGTCAAGCCGCTGCGCCCGATCGGCTAAGCGCGATTTGTGCTCGCATCCTGCGGCGCGCGCCACGCTCGCCGCAGGATGGTCTGCTGTGCTATTCTTTTCCCGCCCACTATTATGAGGCTCTGACCGATCGGACCATTTCACAAGGCCGACCATGAGCCGTGACGATTCCCCTCTGTATTCGCGCCGCGTCGCCATGGGGCTTGCAGCTTCATTCACGCTGCTGCCGACGATTGCCGGCAAGGCCCAGGCGCCAGTGGCCAAGCCACTCCGCGATCTGGATGTCGGCCCGATCACCTGGCGAAATATTCGCACCGATTTCGGCGCGATCGGTAACGGCACCAGCAGCGACTTCGTCGCCTTCAGGACGTTCCGGTTCTGGGCACTGGCTCAAACCGGATGGGTCGGCCTCGTCATCCCCCCTTCGTCAGGTCATTACGTCACTGCTGGAGACTACGGCCGGGATGTAAGAAACACGCCGTTCTTCGGCATCAAAAAATTGGTCGTTTCCGGCTACGGCGCATCGATGGATGGTCTCCACGGTGGCGCGCTGAGAAACAGCCCGGACTACAGACACAAGATCCGCTCCGTCAAAGCCGGCTCGACGACGGTTGAACTGATCCAGCCGAGCGACTTCAGATTTCTGTCGGTCGGCTCCATGGTCCTTTTGGCTGGTTTCGATCTCCAGGGTGGTTGGGGGTACCCTCCGAACTGTCACTTCAATGAGTGGCATCGCATCACATCGGTGAAAGGCGGGCGTGTCACCTTCGAGAAGCCAGTTCGGTACGACTATCGGGACGATTGGCCACGATATTTCGAGGGCAACAAGTTCGAGCTGGGTGGCATCGGTCCGGCCGCCATATGCCGCACTATTCCTGGATGGGATTGCGAGCACAGGATCTACGGCCTGCGTTCGGTTACGGCCGGGCAGACCTATTATTTCGTGCGAAAGGCGACGCTCATCGATGTGAAGTCCGCCTCATACGGCTGGATTACCGGCGCGTCAGAAGATCATCAGATGATCGGCCAGGATCACACCGCAACGAACATGGAGGTCGATAAGCTCACGACGAAGGCGCTGATCGGCGAGTATGGGCCGCCCGAACGGAACATCCTCATTCAAAGCTCATCCGTCGATGACATGCACATTCGTGGTGGCACGCGATCGATCCACGGCACCGCGCGGCATACGCTCCTCACGGGCGGCTCGTCGCGCGATATTGTCCTCGGCCCGAGGTCCTATGGAGTCTCGGACAGCATCGAGATTCGCGACCGGGTGGTCACCAACGCCATACAGGGCGCGCCGTGGCTCGCTGTGCCGGCGGGCGATTTCACCTTCGCAAACGGGGTGCTGCGATATGCCGGCTATAAGCAGGCGCCGCAATGGCTCGTGCCGGGTGCGGTGGGTGTCATCCGCACGGTCAGTCCATATCTCGATCATCACGTCTTCAGGATTCTGAGTGTTCGGTCCGAGGACGGCCAGGTCAAGGGCCCGAT
>LNEA01000375.1 GCA_001464855.1 Rhizobiales bacterium Ga0077530 | reverse complement strand
GAGGGCTCGCATCGGACAGCGCGGTGGCCGCGGTGTGCGGTGGCGCAACGCCAACCGATCCGAGCACCAGCCAACTGTTCTCAATTGTCGCGCGCGGGACGGTGCCGTACGCGAGACGCAACAGTAAGCTCTTGGCGTCGCCGACGGCGCGAGCAATCGCGCGCTCCAACGCCGCGCGCTCAATGCCGAATTCCGCTGCCACGCGCTTGAGGCTCGCCGGCTCAAGATGCGCCCGCGCGAGTTGAAGGATGCTCTCGGTGTTATGCGCCAATGTCTCCGGCGGCGCGGCGCCCGCCAGCATGGCGCGAACGATGGCGCGGTCTTCGTCGCTGATTTCAGGATCGTAAACCTCGCGCGGTATCCCGGTTGGCTCCGTACGTTGGACAAAGTGAGCGCCGAGTTCACCGCGCAGCACGCGCGCAATTAGCCAGTCGGCGCGCACGATCTGAGGCTCGTTGGATGGGGTCTCTTGGGGGGCTGCGCCGGTCAGGACGCGCCAGACATCGCTGTCCCAGCCGAGCGCACGAATGTCTATAGCGAGGTGATGCGATTTCCCATCCAGGGGTAGCATCGGCACCGGCGTGCTTGATCCGGCGAGCGCGGCCATGAACAGCCCGATCGCTTGGCGCCAAGCCGCAAATTGCTGCTGCGTGGCACAAGTAGCGTCGAGATGGGCGAGCGTGAGCACGCGCAGTGCTGAGATAGGTGTGCCCATCCGCACAGCTTGTCGGATCAGCAGCGGCTGGATCTGGCGAAACGTCGGATCACTCGCGTTGGGGCAGTTTGCGGCCGTTGCCGGTAGGCTCTCGATCCAGGCACGCAGTGTTGTGAGCACCTCGATATCCGGACTTGGTGACGTCGCGGCAAGCCGGCGCATCATGGCGGTATAGATGGGTGACCCATCGGGGTTGCCCGGCCGCACGAGATTTGGATCGCGTGCGATCGCAGCGAGGTCGAGACCCGGAGGCTTGGCTGCGGGCGTCCTCGACGTGCCAACCTCGCGACACGGCGCGCAATGGATCGCGAGGATTTCGCGCGCACGCTGGCTCAGCGGATCGTCCGGCAATGACTGCGCACCGGCGCCGGACACCAACCCGCAGCCGATCAACAAGACTGCGGTCAATAAGCAGACCAGCCTGGAAAAGGCGCGCTCAGGCTCCGGCGTGGGCGTCGAGGAATGGCAGGACATGGGAGTGGAACAGCTCCGGCTCCTCGTTGTGAAGCATGTGCGAGACGCCCGGCACGATAACGAGATCGGAGCCAGGGATCGACTGATGGATAGCTTGGGACGCTGCGACCGGCGTCGCTGGATCAAGCTCTCCGACGATCACGCGTGTTGGCAGGCGGATCGCGCCGAGGCGGTCGGTGACATTGAGGCCACCAATGGCGTGGCACCAGCCGATGTAGCCGTCGACCGGCGTTGCTTCGATCATCCCCGTGAGACGCTTGACCAGATTTTGGTTCTCGGCGAGCGCGCGCGGCGATACCCAGCGTTGCATCGCGGCCTCGACCTGCGAGGCCATGCCGCTCGCCTTTGCGTTGGTAATGCGCTGTTCCCAGATCGGAGCGGCCTCCGCCGGGACACGGCTCGACGTCGAGACGAGGCAGAGGTTGTGGAAGCGGTCGGAATGAAGGAGGCCGAGGTACTGGCCGACCATGCCGCCCATCGACAAGCCGAGGAAGCTCGCCTTCTGGATGCCGCAGTGGGTCATGAGATCGACCACGTCCTTGGCGAGCGTCTCGAAGGTGTAGGCGCCTTTGGGCGCTTCAGACTTGCCGTGGCCGCGGGCATCGAACCGAAGGACGCGGTAGCGGGGCTCGAGCGCGGCGGTGAGCTCGTCCCAGCAGGTGAGATTGGTCGCCAGGGGATGATGGAGAACGACGGCGGTGGCGCCAGCGGCGCCGGAAAGCTCGAAGTTGATGTCGATGCCGTTAACCTGAGCTTTCATGGCATTTCTCCCGTTGCGCACGCATGGTCGTATCTAAATGCGGCAATTGTGACGAAGCTCTAGTAGCGGTGGGCCGCTACGATGTACAGACCGGGAGCAGCCACCGAGCGATCGCGACCGCGCCGGCCCCTGCACCAACTCCGATCGTGGACTACCATGCGCACGGCCGACTTCGATTTTAACCTTCCTGAGGAGCGCATCGCCCTCCACCCCGCTGATCCCAGGGATTCGGCGCGTCTGCTGGTGGTTCGGCCTGGAGACGCCGCGCCGCTCGCGGACCGCGTCGTCGGCGATCTTCCGGGGCTCCTGCGGCGCGGTGATGTCCTGGTTTGCAACGACACGCGGGTCATTCCAGCGGCGCTCGAAGGCGTGCGGGTGCGCGGCCCGCACGAGACGCCGGTGTCGTTCAATCTCATCAAGCGTCTCGATGAGAGTCGATGGTGCGCTTTCGCGCAGCCCGCGCGGCGATTGCGGGCAGGAGACCGCATCCGATTCGGATCGGAAGCCGATGGCCGCGTGTGCCTGCTGGGTACGCTCGATGCGACGGTTGTTGCGAAGGGCGAGAACGGTGAGGTCGAACTGGCGTTCTC
>LNEA01000374.1 GCA_001464855.1 Rhizobiales bacterium Ga0077530 | reverse complement strand
TGTCCATTCAAAGGAGATGCCTTTGGGGAGTGTCTCCGCGGCGATGCGTTCGACTGCCGCTTGCGCCTGGCCCGACGAGTAGCCGGGTGCCGGACCACCAGTGACGTCGGCCGACAGGAAGGCGTTGTAGCGCATTGCACGCTCCGGCCCTGCCGCCTGCTGAACTTTCAACAGCGCCGCAAGCTGGATCATCTCTCCCGTTTTCGAGCGCACCTTGAGTTGTCCGATATCGTCGGCGCGCGCGCGGAACGGAGCGTCCGCCTGCACGCGCACCGAGTAGGTGCGACCAAACCGGTTGAAGTCGTTCACGTAGAGTGAGCCGAGATAGATCTGCATCGTCTCGAAAATATCGGTCACGGCGACGCCGAGCTGGCGTGCGCGGGTACGGTCGATCTCGGCATAGAGCTGTGGCACGTTGATCTGGAAGCTCGTGAAGAGACCGGCGATCTCCGGTGCCTGGGCGGCCTTGGCGAGAAACGCTGCCTTGGCCTGATCGAGCGCCTCATATCCGAGACCGACGCGATCCTCGATCTGCAGTTTGAAGCCGCCGACCGTGCCGAGTCCGGAGACCGGCGGCGGCGGGAACATGGCGATGAAGGCGTCCTTGATGCCGGCATACTGGCCATTGAGTGCCATTGCGATGGCGGGACCGGCAAGCTCGGGCGAACGGCGCTCGCTGAACGGCTTCAGCGTCGCGAAGACGATGCCGGCACTGGCGCTGTTGGTGAAGCCTGCGATCGACAAGCCGGGAAACGCGACGGCGTTTTCGACGCCGGGATGCTTCATCGCGATCTCGCTCATGCGGCGAATGACATCCTCGGTGCGGTCGAGCGTGGCGCCGTCGGGAAGCTGTGCGAAGCCGATGAGATACTGCTTGTCCTGCGCCGGAACGAACCCGGAGGGCACGGCCTTGAGCACGACAAAGGCTGACGCGATGAGTACGAGATAGACGCCGAACCCAGCCGCCTTCCGCGAGAGGACACCCTTTACCCCGCCCGTGTAGGCCGCGGTGCCGCGATGGAAGACAGCGTTGAAGCCGCGGAAGAGCCAACCCAAAGTCGCGTCGAGGAAGCGCGTCAGTGCGTCCTTGGGCGCATCGTGGCTCTTGAGCAGCAGCGCCGAAAGCGCCGGCGACAGCGTCAGCGAGTTGATCGTCGAGATGACAGTCGCGATGGCGATGGTCAATGCGAACTGGCGGTAGAACTGACCAGTCAAGCCAGTAATGAACGCGAGCGGCACAAAGACGGCGACGAGCACGAGCCCGATCGCGATGATCGGCCCGGACACCTCGCGCATGGCTTTGTACGTGGCTTCGCGAGGCGCGAGGCCGTCCTCGATGTTGCGTTCGACGTTCTCGACGACGACGATCGCGTCATCGACGACGATGCCGATCGCGAGCACGAGGCCGAATAGCGTCAGCGCGTTGACCGAGAAACCGAGCGCATACATCACCGCGAACGTACCGACGATCGACACCGGCACGGCGGCCAGCGGGATGATCGACGCGCGCCACGTCTGCAAGAAGATGACGACGACGACGACGACAAGCGCAACAGCTTCCAAAAGCGTTGTCACGACGGCTTGGATCGAGGCGCGCACGAACTGGGTTGGGTCATAGACGATGCCGAAATCGACGCCTTCCGGCATGTTCTGCTTGAGTGCGGCCATAGTGGCGCGCACGTTGTCGGAGATCTGCAAGGCATTGGAGCCCGGCGCCTGAAAGATACCAATGCCAACAGCGGGCTTATTGTCGAGCAGGGAACGCAGCGAGTATTCGGCAGCGCCCAGCTCGATGCGCGCGATGTCGCGAAGGCGTACGATCTGGCCGCTGGTGCCGGCCTTGACGACGATGTTGCCAAAGTCGTCTTCGCTGTGTAGCCGTCCCTGTGCATTGACGGGAAGTTGCAAGTCGATATGCGTGGGGGCGGGCGACGCGCCGATGACGCCAACGGCGGCCTGCACGTTTTGCGCCCTGATCTCATTGACGACGTCGGACGCCGAAAGGCCGACCTCAGCCGTCTTGGCGGGATCGAGCCAGATGCGCATGGCGTAATCGCCACCACCGAACATGTTGACTTGGCCCACACCCTCGATCCGCGCGAGGCGATCCTTGACGTTGAGCACCGCGTAATTGCGCAGATACGTCATGTCGTAGCGACCGTTCGGCGACAGGAGATGGACGACCATGGTCAGGTCGGGTGCGCTCTTGACGGTCGTGATGCCGAGGCGGCGGACTTCTTCAGGCAACCGCGGCTCGGCTTGGCCAACCCGATTCTGGACGAGCTGCTGGGCCTTGTCGACATCGGTGCCGAGACGGAAGGTGACGGTCAGCGTCATGACGCCATCGGCCGTCGCCTGGCTGCTCATGTAGAGCATCCCCTCGACGCCGTTGATCTGTTCTTCGAGCGGCGTGGAAACCGTTTCGGCGATGACCTTGGGATTGGCGCCGGGGTAGAGCGCGCGCACAACGACCGATGGTGGCGCGACCTCGGGATATTCCGAGATCGGCATCACGCGCAGCGACAGCAGCCCGCCGAGGAAAATCAGCACCGACAGCACGCCGGCGAAAATCGGTCGGTCGATAAAGAATCGTGAGAGGTTCATGACGAACTCGCGGGAAGGGTTGGACCGCTCCCCGCGGGGCCGGTCATATGCAGTCGCTGAATGCTTTGGTGAGGGGTGGCGTCACTATTGCCGCACTGGACTATCATTTCCGGCAGACTGCGGATCGACCGCGGTCAAGCGATCCATGCTGGTCGGCTGCGGCGCAACCACCACCCCGGGACGTACCCGTTGGAGGCCACTGACGACGATGCGCTCGCCGTTCTCGAGGCCACTCGTGACGATGCGCAGGTTGCCGGCCATAGCGCCGAGCGTAATCTCGCGCCACGCAGCTTTGTTCGCGCCATCGATGACGACCACGAAGCGCTTGCTTTGGTCGGTGCCGATCGCACGCTCGTCAACGGCGATCACGGGTTCCTTGCCCGGCTGCGCCATGCGGACGCGCACGAACTGGCCCGGAATCAGGCGGCCGTCGGGATTGGAGAACACGGCCCTGAGTCGCACCGTGCCGCTCGTCGTATCGACCTGATTGTCGATGAGCTGCAGGCGACCTTGCGACCACGCGGCGTTCGTCGCATTCGTCGCGATCTCGACGGTGATGCCACCGACATCGGCGGTCGCATTGGCTTCGGGGCTCAGCGCAGCAAGCGCGCGGGCGACGATCGCCTCGTTGGCGTTGAAGCTCGCGTAGATCGGATCGACCGACACGAGCCGCGTCAGCACCGGCGACTCGGGGCCGGCGGCGACGAGATTGCCGACGGTGACTTCAAGACGGCCGACGCGCCCGGCGACCGGCGCTTTGATTTCGGTGTAGCCGAGGTTGAGGCGCGCCGTTTGCAGAGACGCTTTGGCCGCGCGCACTGCGGCTTCCGCTTCCTTATGCGCGTTGATGCGCTGGTCGACATCGCGCGCCGACAGCGCCGATGTTCCAAGCAACGTGCGTCCGCGGGCGACTTCGGTCTGGGTGAATTCGACCCGGGCTTCGGCCGACGCTACCTGCGCTTCAAGGCGATCGACTTCGGCGGCATAAGGTGCGGGATCGATCGTGACGAGCCGCGCGCCCTTCTCAACCAATGCACCCTCGCGGAAGTGGATCTCTTGCACGGTACCGGCGACGCGAGACCGGATCGCCACACGCTCGACCGCTTCGAGGCGGCCCGAGAATTCGTCCCACACCACCGCATTGCGCGGCTCGACGACAGCAACGGACACCGCGGGCGGGGGCGGCAGCATCGGCGTTGCGTCCTGCGTCCGGCCGGGCGCGCTGGAGTAAAGCACGCCGCCTGCGCCTGCGGTCAGCGCAAGCGCTGCGACCGAACTCCACAGCCACGGGCGGTGGATTTTGGTCTGACGCACTTGATCCGTCGTCATCTCGGCGGCTGGGTCGCTCATGATCATCTCAGGACGTTTCATTGAGGCTGGTCCTTTGTTCAGGTCCCGCTGCTCAGGCGGGTCGTGTTTCTTTTGGCTCTGTGTCCCTCGTTTCGAGGAGACTATCTTTTGTTAAGACGCACAGACCCCGTTCGCTCCGACAGGGGCGAAGGTGCTGCTCAGTATTTTTTCGGTTTCGATCGTGGAGGCGATGTCAGGCTCCACGCATCCTGTTTGCCAGAGCCTCGTCCTCGGCAACATTATACTCGGGTTTGATTCACTCACCCCTTGGATGGCCTACGGGCGCGTCCCATCAGCATTCTCGTCCCGACAGGCAATCGCTCAATTACGTGGCGCGTCATCAAACGCCGTTGCATCAGAGCGGGCCTGCGCCCATTTGTGTACCAGTCGGTACTTAATGTCTGGCGCCGACGCTGTCAACGCCTATATGTACCAATAGGTACGAAAATGGTATGACGCTCGCAAATTCGTGAAGGAGCAGGTGCCGTGACGAATGTCCGCCCGATTGGTCGCCCAAGGGAATTCGACGCCGAAGAAGCGTTGGACAAGGCGCTCATGGCGTTTTGGCGGCGAGGTTTCGAGGGCACGTCGCTTTCGGATTTGACCAAGGCCATGGGCATCAGCCGCCCGAGCCTGTACGCGGCCTTCGGCAATAAGGAGACGCTGTTTCGCCTCGCGCTGGACCGGTATGCCGAACTGGGCCCCGGTGCCATCCAGCGGACCGCACTGGCCGAGCCGACGGCCCGGCGTGTCGTCGAGATGCTGCTCAGGAGTGCGGCGGCCGGTCTGACCGACCCCGACCACCCCGCTGGATGCATGGCCGTTCAAGGCGCGCTCTCTTGCGGTGAAGCCTCGGATGCCATCCGGCAAGAGCTGTGCGAGCGCCGCAGTGCCGGCGAAATGGAACTTCGTCAGCGCTTTGAGCGCGCTCGATCGGAAGGCGACATCGCGCCCGATAGCGATCCCGCTGCGCTGGCGCGCTATGTTTCGACGTTGCTGCAAGGCATGTCGGTGCAAGCAGCCAGTGGTGCGACCCGCGAGGATCTGCTCGATGTCGCAGAAATGGCGCTGAAGTCGTGGCCCGGATGACGCGCCGGCGCTGATCTAACTCATCAATACCCAGTTCCCGTGTCGGCACGCACGCGCTCTCTGAGAGGGCGCGCCGCTTCTGCCTGCTCAAATCCTAGGCACGTTGCCTAGCCTAGGCACCTTGACGCGAGCCCATGGCGCGGCGCGAAGTGTGCGCTGCACAATCGACGGTGACGGACACGGCCTTGTTGTCACCCGAGGCCGCCATCCACGCGGCAGAGCGACGATCGAATCCAGCCAGGCTTTTCCAACGGGAGCAGTACACGATGGATCGCAGAAGTTTCCTCAAATCATCGCTGAGCGTTGGCGCGCTGGCCGCCTCAGGCGGCATCGCCGCGCCGGCCATCGCCCAAGGCGCGGCCAAGACGCTGAAATTCGTGCCACAGGCCAACCTCGCCAACTTCGATCCGATCTGGGGCACGCAGTACGTCGTCCGCAACGCCTCGGTGCTGGTGTGGGATACGCTTTATGGCGTCGACAGCAATCTCGAACCGCAGCGCCAGATGGTCGAGGGCGAAGAGGTTTCGAGCGACGGTCTGACCTGGACGTTCAAGCTTCGCTCCGGCCTGAAGTTCCACGACGGCGAACCCGTCCTCGCCAAGGACGTGGTGGCGTCGCTCGCACGTTGGGCCGTGCGCGATCCCATGGGCCAGATGATCCTCGCCATCCAGAAGGAGTTGGTGGCGGTCGACGACAAGACCGTGAAATGGGTGCTTTCGAAGCCGTTCCCCAAAATGAAATTCGCGCTCGGCAAGAACAACACGCCGATTGCTTTCATCATGCCGGAGCGCATCGCCAAGACGGATCCGTTCAAGCAGATCACCGAGTACATCGGCAGCGGCCCAATGACGTTCGCCGCCAAGGAGTGGGTGCCGGGTGCGACGGCGGTTTTCCAGAAGTTTGGTGGCTATCAGCCGCGCCAAGAGCCCGCCTCGTGGCTGGCCGGCGGCAAGAACATCGCGATCGATCGCCTTGAATGGATCATCATGCCCGATCCGGCGACGGCGTCGGCGGCGCTGCAGAGTGGCGAGATCGATTGGTGGGAGACGCCGATCCCCGATCTCATCCCTATCCTCAAGCGCAATCGCAACATCAAGGTCGATATCGCCGATCCCCTCGGCAACGTCGGCTCGTTCCGGCTCAACCACATGCACCCGCCCTTCGATAACTTGAAGGTGCGCCAAGCTGTGCAGATGGCGCTCAGCCAGGAAGACTACATGCGCGCCGTCGTCGGCAGCGACGACAGCCTGTGGCAACTCTTGCCGAGCTTCTTTACGCCGGGCACGCCCTACTACACCGAAGCCGGCGGTGACATTCTCAAGGGCCCGCGCAAGCTCGATGCCGCAAAGAAGCTGCTGGCTGAGGCCGGGTATTCCGGTCAGCCCGTGACGTGCATCGTGGCGCAGGATCAGGCGCCGCTGAAGGCGATGGGCGAGGTGACAGCGGATCTGCTGAAGAAGCTCGGGATGGCTGTCGATTTCGTTGCGACCGATTGGGGCACGGTCGGGCAGCGTCGCGCATCCAAGTCGCCACCCGGTCAAGGCGGTTGGGGCATGTTCCACACGTGGCACGCGGGCGCGGAT
>LNEA01000373.1 GCA_001464855.1 Rhizobiales bacterium Ga0077530 | reverse complement strand
GACAAAATCCGGTCGTTGCCGCGCCGCAATGTGCGGCAATATTGACCATGTTGCCTCTAGGCCCGGTCTCGAAGCGCGGTCTCGTATATCTCAGCCCCCCAGCCCCACGGGCTCGCGCTGAGAGACCGGGTCAATCAGGTAGCTGCCACGGCTATCCATTATGTCGGGTCGGTTTTGCCGGCCCGTTTTTGCGTTTGGCGCGTCTTTCCTCGCAATTCTACCAGCGTCTGCACCGATCTCCTGGGAAAACAGCATCGAATAGGCTTAGATCGGGCTTGGCGAGCTTTTGTAGCGGGACGCGGCGGGACATGATGGCTCGGCTCTGCGTTCACATGCGGCATCCGAGGGCGAGAGAACGTGAGCGGCGCGGGATCGGATTTAAGCAGCCTCACGCTGGCGATCGCCGATCTCAAAGCAATCGATGCGCGTCTGTCGGCGCTCGGCTCGGCGGAATCTCCGATCCAATCGGATGGCGTCGATCTCACCGCAGCGATCCGGCAAAGCCAAGAGCTGGTGCGCGCGGCCATCGCACAGTTGTCCGGCGCACGCACACCCAACCAGGGGCCGGTCGAGAAGTCGGAGCAGAATGCCGGCAGCGCCAAGCGCCGTGTGAAAATCAAAGCCGCCAGCGATACCACTGAGCCCGACAATCCGGCACGCGCGGAACCGAGCGCAGCGAAAGCTTCGGGCAAGAGCGCGAACCGTGGTGGCGATCGGTCGCGAGATACTGTCGCTGCAGCCGCTTCGGCCACTGCATCGACACCCAAAGCGCCCGCCAGCTCACTACTCGCCCGCCTCGGCGCAGCAACCGCTGAGCCCGATGCGCGCAACCGCGTCGAGGCGCCCGCGCAAAAATCCGCCACGCCTCCCACTCACGAAACCGCGGATCGCCTGGCGCGCCTCGAAGCTGAAATCGACAACCTCACCACAGGCGCAACGGCGGCCGATGGTCGAGCCAAGGCCGAAGCATCAAGCACACCCACCGCGCCAACGGCGACCAAGACCGCCGACGTCCCTCCGCGACCCGCAACAGCGGCCAAGCCTTTGCCAGCGCCGGAGCACCGTCCAGGCGTTGGCGACGGCGGTGATGAGGACGACGCCGAAATCGTCATCGTCAACGCTCAGACCAAGGCAAAGGGGGCGGTAGAATATAGCGCATCGTCAACCCGTCCAGGCTCGCGCGTCGTCCATGATCCGGCACTCAGCGATGATGAAGACGCGGAGGTCGAGATCGTCCAATCCGGCGCGCGGCAAGAATCCGGCGCGCGCAGTCCGGCAACGCCCGTACGTGATCGTGTAAACAACAGCGCGACCGCATCGACAGCGCCGAGCAAATGGCGGCTTTTCCGCGGTTCGCGCTAGAGCCTCCTCGCCGAAATCCGGACCGGCTCATGGCCGGATGCCGCCCGAAACGGAACCGCGTTCTGCCGTTGACCGTTGTCGCGGGGGCGGCCCCGACGTAGTGTAGCTGGGTTGTTGTTGCACGTGACCAAAGCAATCGCAGGGAAGGCCGATGGTGCAGCCCAAGTTCGAGGATTACGACTACGATCTCGATCGCGCGCTGACCGCTATCGTCGGCGTGCGCACGACGATTCCGTCCGATGCCTTCACGGCCGAGACGCTCGGGACCGAACGGGCTGGCCATGGCGTGCTCATCCGGCGTGACGGGCTGGTGTTGACGATCGGCTACCTCGTCACCGAGGCCGAGACCGTGTGGCTGACGCTCTCCGGCGGCAAGGTCGTGCAGGGGCATGTGCTGGGCTATGATCAGGAGACGGGTTTCGGCCTCGTGCAGGCGCTTGCGCGTCTCGATGTCCATGTACTTGCGCTCGGCGCATCGTCGCGGGCGAAACTCGGCGATCATGTCGTCGTTGCCGGCGCCGGCGGCCGTCAAAGTGCCGTTGCTGCGCGCATCGTCGCCAAGCAGGAGTTCGCCGGCTATTGGGAATATCTGCTCGACGAGGCGCTCTTTACGGCGCCGTCGCACCCGAACTGGGGCGGCACTGGACTCATCAATCCAGCGGGCGAACTGATCGGCATCGGCTCGCTCCAAGTCCAGCACGGCAGCGGGGATGATCAGGCGCCGCTCGACATCAACATGATCGTCCCGATCGACCTGCTGAAGCCAATCCTCGACGACCTCACGACCATCGGCCGCGCCAAGCATCCGCCGCGCCCGTGGCTTGGGATTTTTGCCGCCGAAGTCGGTGACCGCATCGTCATCGCGGGCATGTCGCGACGCGGCCCCGCAAGCAAATCGAGCCTGCGCATCGGAGACATCGTATTGTCGGTCGCTGGCCATGACGTGCGCGGCCTGCCGACGTTCTTCCGTAACGTCTGGTCACTGGGTCCGGCGGGCGCGCCGATCCCCCTTACGATCAATCGCAACGGCCGCACCATGGACGTGACCGTCCAATCGGGCGATCGCCGCACATTCTTGCGTGGGCCGGTGCTGCATTAGCTTTTTCTTTCCGCGATCGCCGACGGCTGCGGCAAACAAAGCTACCTCTCAGGCGGTTCCGTATCACCGGGCCCCAGCGCGCGCTGCATGATGACGCTGTCGAGCCAGCGACCGTGCTTGTAGCCGACCG